>CADBOI010000107.1 GCA_902796335.1 uncultured Spirochaetales bacterium | reverse complement strand
GTTGTCACCGACGTCACCGTTGTCACCGACGTCACCGTCGTCACCAATCGTCACCGATTGCAAAAAACCTTGTAAAATCCCTTGCAGTTGATTCCGAAGAGCCTTTGTTATACCATATATAGCATGAAAATCGTAATTCTGGGTGCCGGACGCAGAGGCGTAAGGCTTGCGAAGCACCTTACTGAGGAAAACAAGGACGTCATCATAATCGATGAGGATATAGAGGACGTCAACAATGCCATGGCCAAGGTTGACTGCCTTGCCGTCAAGGGCAGCGGAACCAGTCTTGAAGACCTGAGCGATGCAGGCCTTGCCGATGCGGATGCATTTGTGGCACTCACAGGAAGCGATGAGACGAACCTGGTCTCCTGCGGAATCGCAGCATCGGAATTCAAGGTTCCTCTGACGATCGCATCCATCAGAAACCTCACCTACACAGGCTACAACGGAGTCGGCAACTCTCTGATGGGAATCTCCCATATTGTCAATCCGACACAGGAGGTAGCCCAGTACATCTACCAGGATGTCGAGCGCGGAATCTACAGCGACATCATTTCATTCGAGAACTCATCTCTCCTTCTCTACAACGTCTATGTTGAGAAAGAATCGCCATATGCGAACCAGATGGTCAAGGAGCTGAGAAAGAACATCAATGCGAACTTCATCATCGCCGCACTTCAGAGAAACGGCGTAGCCCTGGTTCCCAGCGGCGACACGGTCGTCAGGACGGGAGACACGCTCAGTCTGGTCGCACAGGAAGAAAGTGTCGAGAACATACTCTCCTCCGTCGGCAGAAAGTCAATGAAGGCAACGCGTATCGCCATAGTAGGAGCCACCCAGGTCGCGGACTTCCTGCTGAGGTCGATTCCCCAGTACCAGCATAGAGACATTGTCCTGATAGACATGAACAGGGAAGTCTGCGAGAAGATGGCCATCAGCTATCCGAACATCCTGGTCCTGAACGCCGACATCACCAACGAGACGGTGTTCGACGAGGAGAATCTTGGAAACTACGACCTGATGCTGTGTCTGACAAACAACGACGAGCTGAACATCATCACAGCCAGCTATGCCAAACACTTCGGAATCAAGAACAGTCTTGCCCTGGTGAACCAGAATCCGAACTACATCCGCATGGCCAGCCACCTGAACATCGACAGCATAATATCCACCCAGGATGTCACGGTCGATTCCCTGATGCGCTTCATGCATGGACAGAACGTCTCCAGCATCCACTCGCTTTTCGACGGACAGATCGAGGCCTTCGAGTTCGAGGTCACGGACGACAATCCGATTGTGGGACTCGCCCTGAAGGACATTGACATGAGGGGCAAGGGAATCATCGCGGGAGTCACGAAGAAAGATGGAAAGACCCTGATTCCGGGAGGTCTGTATGTCATCCATGAGGGCGATGTGCTCATAACGGTAATAGAAAGGAAGTCGGTGGACTTCATCCAGAATCTGCTCCATGTCAGCTCCAAGGCCGAAAAG
Organism: uncultured Spirochaetales bacterium; assembly: GCA_902796335.1. Lineage (GTDB taxonomy): Bacteria > Spirochaetota > Spirochaetia > Sphaerochaetales > Sphaerochaetaceae > UBA9732. Next base: position 10,322 of record CADBOI010000107.1, on the reverse strand, counting down.
AAGAAGGATTGACGATGGACTTAAAGAAGAACATTAAGAACCTGGCGGTAATGCAGATTTTCCTTGCGCTCCTGATGGCCGTCCCCTTCGGTGTCAGTCTCGGTCACGGAGAGATCCGGACTGCCCATGCATTCATGTTCACAATGCTGATCATGGAAGTAATTTCCGGAGCTGTGCTGATCATACTGCGCAAAACGGAGCTGATGAACTTCAAGCAGCGTGACGGATTCTTCTTCGTCACCTTCACATGGATAATCGCAACTGCATTCGGCGCACTGCCTCTGGTGCTCTCAGGTGATTTCAAGTCCTACAGCGCCGCATTCTTCGAGATAATGAGCGGCTTCACCACAACCGGAGCCACCAGTCTGAGCGATATCGAAGCCTGCAGCAAGGGAATCCTATTCTGGCGAAGCATGACCAACTGGCTCGGCGGAATGGGAATCGTCGTTCTGTTCCTGGCTCTGCTTCCGGCAATCGGAATCAACATGGGTGCAGGATCGTTCCACATGATGGGAGCCGAGTCCGTAGGACCCGTCAAGGGAAAGCTCACTCCGAAGACAAAGACAACGGCAATCGCCCTATGGGGAACTTATGTGGGATTCTCCGTATTGGAGGCCATTTTCCTGCTCTGCGGAGGCCTCAGCCTCTACGATGCCGTCACTGTCACATTCTCGACAATGGCCGCCGCAGGTTTCTGCGTAAAGGGAGCCTCGATCGGAGCCTTCGGAAGCGCCTATGTGGATGTTGTAGTAACGGTCTTCATGCTGATTGCGGGAATCAACTTCTCGCTGTACTACAAGGCGTTCACAGGAAAGCTGAAAAGCGCCCTGAAGGATGCCGAATTCCGCTGGTTCATGGGAATCTGGTTCGTCTGTTCGCTTCTTGCTGCAATCCAGCTTACAAGCACCGGAACCTATCCCAACTTCCTGCAGGCCTTTCGCTATTCGGCCTTCCACATCGCATCGGTCCTTACCACAACAGGATTTGCCACCACGAACTACCTCACATGGCCCACATTCTCGATCATGCTGGTCATAGCGATGATGTTCATCGGAGGCTGTGCCGGATCCGCAGGCGGTGGAATGAAAGTCACAAGAATCGCCACATTGTGGAAGATGGCGATGGACACCGTCAAAAAGCGCATCCATCCCTCTTCTGTTGCGAAGATCAGGATGGGAGAGGAGATAGTCCATGAGGACACCCTGCTTTCCATAGCATCCTTCTGTGCGATCTACATGATCACATGGCTGGTGGGAGCCGCACTGCTCACGCTGACCGGAATAGACACCGAGACATGCCTTGCAGCATCGATATTGAGTCTTGGAAACATCGGAATCGGATTCGGAAAGGTAGGACCAGCCGGAAACTTCTCAATCTTCCCCGACTGGTCTCTCTGGATATGCTCGTTCGAGATGCTTCTGGGAAGACTTGAGATCTTTACCGTTCTGGTCCTGTTCTCACGCGGTTTCTGGAAGCGCTGAGGCTTAGAAACAACTTATTATCACTCGTAGTTCAGGGAATCTATCGGATCCATCTTGGCGGCCTTGGCTGCAGGATACATCCCGAAGAAGATTCCTATAGCCATTGAGAATCCCACGCTGAGCAGACATGCGTCGACCGAGACAGAAAAACCCCAGCCTGCAATGTTCGCCACCATCTTGCTGAGTCCGATTCCAAGGGCAATTCCCACAACACCGCCGAAAGACGTTAGCGTTATGGCCTCGGTCAGGAACTGGCCGCGGATAACGCGCGGCGATGCTCCCAAAGCCTTGCGGATACCGATCTCCTTGGTTCTCTCGGCAACGGAGACGAGCATGATGTTCATGATTCCTATGCCGCCGACAAGAAGCGAGATTCCTCCGATTGCAGCCAAAAAGACGCTCAATGTGCCTGTGACTGATGAGACCATTTCCGCAAGGGATGCAGAGGAGATCATCATGTAGTTGTCGCTTCCGACAAGCTCGTCCAGGTACTTCTGGGCATCGTTGTTGACAACCTTCGGATCATGGTTCTCGGCAACCTTGATGACGTAGGTCCCTACTCCGCTGACGCGCTGAAAACGCTGTGTGTAAGTGTTGTAAGGAATATAGACGGTGCTGTTGAACGAAGAGCCCAACGAGGCGTCTTTTTCCTCCATGACAGCCACGACGAGGTATTTCTTTCCCTGGTCACGGTAGATCGTGATGTAGTTTCCGACCGCGTTTCCGCCCGGAAAGAGCTTCTCTGCGACATCTGAACCAAGAACAACGACCTGGCGCTTGAAGATGTTGTCCTCAACGCCGAACCACTTTCCGTAGGACTCGTTGTAATCCACCATTGAGGCATAGTTTGAATTCACACCCACAATCGATGTCCTTGTGGTGATGCTGCCGTTACGCAGATTGGCCGAGGACGATACCGTTGGCATCACCTGGCCTATTCCGTCGACGTTCTTTCTGAGCTTCTCGGCAAAGAACTCGTCGAATGTCTCACGGGTCTTTGTTCCGGACATCGGAGAAAGATAGATGAGGTCGTAACCGCTGGAAGTGATGCTGCTCGTGATGCTTCCCGAGGCGCTGTTTCCAAGAGTCAGGATGGTGACGACCGAAGCGACACCGATGATGATTCCCAGAAGGGACAGGACAGTCCTCATCTTTCCGCCCTTCATCGAACCGAGGGCAAGCTTGATGTTCTGTACTACCATGTCAGGCCTCCCTCTTTCCGTCTCTGATGCGGATCTGGTTCGGACAGGCGTTGCCTATCTCGTCATTATGCGTGACAACAACGATGGTGTTGCCCTCACTGTTGAGGCTGTAGAACAGCTCCATGATCTGCTCTCCCGTCTTTGTGTCCAGAGCTCCCGTAGGCTCGTCAGCAAGGATGATCGAAGGTCTTGTGACCAGAGCCCTTGCAATGGCTACCCTCTGCTTCTGACCGCCTGAAAGCTCGTTCGGAAGGTGCTTCATCCTGTCTGCAAGACCGACCTTCTCCAGTGCCTGCTCGGCACGCTCGCGCCTTTCGCGGAGGCTGATTCCGCCGCAGTAGAGAAGCGGAGTCATGACGTTCTCCAGGGCGTTGATCTTTCCCAGGAGGTTGAACTGCTGGAACACGAAGCCGATCTTCCTGTTTCTGATGTAGGCAAGCTCGGTCTCGTTCAGACCGCGGGTGTCCTCGCCGTCTATGAGGATCTTTCCGCTTGTCGGGGTGTCCAGACAGCCTACCAGGTTCATCAGGGTGGACTTACCGCTTCCCGACGGACCCATTATGGCCGTGAAGTCACCTTTGTATATCTTTACGGAGACGCCGTCCAAAGCCTTGACCACTATATCGCCGACAATGTAGTACCTGTGCACATCGTGCATGTAGATTATCGGAAGCGTTCGTGCGTCAATTCTTCTTGCGACTTCTTCCCAATCGATCTTATTCATTGATACGCATCCCTCTGTTTATCTGCGCGACATGTTCATGACGGCCGACCATTCGGATGAGTTGCTGTAGACAACGACATCGCCGTCCTTGACGTCTCCACTGAGAATCTGATAGAGGTTCTCGCCCAGGTATTTGACCACAACGGTGACCTTCTGGGTGGTTCCGTCCTCAAGGAGCTTGTTGACGGAGCTGACTCCGCGTGACGTGGAGACAGCGGCCTGCGAGACCAGAAGCATCTTCTGCTCGCTTCCGACAGCGATGGTTCCGCCGAACGAGAAGCCCGGCTTCAGCGATGCGGGAGGATTGTCGATTATGATCTCGACATCCATGACACCGATTCCCTGGTTTGTGTATCTTCCGATCATCGGGATGTAGCTGACACGACCCTCGATGGGCACTCCGGGAGTGGAATCGCTTGTGATGTCTACCTTGGTTCCCAGCTCGAGCATCTGAACGTCGATCTCATCGACCTCGACCGTGGCCTTGAGCTTGCTGTCATCGATGATGGTGATGGCGGCGTTTCCAGCCTTGTAGTAGTCGTCCTGTCTGATATCGACCTTCACGACAACTCCGTCGAAGTCGGCATATGCCTTCATGTTCTCAAGTCTCTTCTTGGCGCTGTCAAGGCGCATCTCCATCAGCTCGATGTCCCTGGCCGATGTTGTTCCGCCGAGCTTCGCCGTCTCAAGCTGCTTCTCGATGTTGGCAACCTCGTACTGCTCGTCGGAATCGTCCAGTGTGGCGAGAAGCTGACCCTTCTTGACGCGGTCGCCTTCCTTGACATAGACCCCCACGACGGATCCGTCGGACCTCATCTGGACCTTCTGGGTATCGAATGCCTCGACCGAACCGGAGACATCGATCGATGTCATGTAGGTTTCCTCGCGGATTGTTGTCTGGCTGGTGGAGGGACCGCTGCTGGAGGACTCCTCTTTCTGCCATGGGAAAGATCCCTTTGAAATCCTGTAGTTGTATACCCAGATTCCCGCAAGGAGAATGAATATTCCGAGTATTATCAGAATGGTGCGTCTGATCTTCTTTCTCTTGAGTTTCTTTTCACGGTCACGTCTGACCAATGCTTCATTATCCATATCAATTCCTCAAAGCTGGTTGATGGCTATTCTGTTTTCGATCACCAGAGCGTCGATTGCGTTAATCAGCCTCTGGATCTTGTCGGCATCCACAGCAAGCTGTGCATCCTCGACTTCCCTTCTTGTCACAAGGCCGAGCGAGAACATCTCGTTGACCCTCTCCAAAATCCTCAGATCGTAGTCGGCGCTGACCTCGAACTGCTCCACTTCGGTCCTCAGATTCTCTATGTCGGTCCTAAGCGTAGCGCATTCGTCCCTGTAGGAGGAAAGTGCGTCGTCATATTCAATCTGTGCAAGAACTACCTTGTTCTTCAGTGTCTGGATGTTCAGGTCATCTGTAACCTGAGTGGTCTTGTTGTGCCAGGATCCGGTAACTGTAATGTACGGATAGATTTCCTTGTCATCGTAGTAGTTGTAGGTTCCGCCTGCACTTGCTCCGACAGAATAGTTGGATCCCGTGACCATTCCGGAAACATTGGCACTGGCTTTAGCAGTCAGCTCTTCGTTCGCCAGAGTGACAGGAACCTGGGCGTTTGCCCCGAGCGTGAGCTTGTTCGGCGTACCGGTTGCAATCTCCACATCCTGATTGGCGATGTTCAGAGACAGTTCTGCAAGAACCACATTGGTGTTTCCGAACTTGTTCTCCTCGAACTGCAGGTTGGCAGTCCTGACCGAATCAGGAGTCTCGAAGTCAAAACCGTAGTCGTCCTTGAACGACTTAAGGGCCTTGGCGAGCTTAGATTTGGCATTCTCCAGCGAGACACGGGTGCTTTCGATCTTCATCCTGGCCTGGAGGTCTTTCAGACCGTCCTTAGTGATGTCTCCCGAAGCGATGTTCGAATCATAGTCGGAGACAAGGCGCTGGTATGAGATTTCCTGATTCTCGATTGTCAGCTTGCTCTGCAGAATGTTCGCAACGGTCTGAAGAACCGAGTTTTTGAACTGAAGAACACTCTTCTTGTAGCTCAGATCCTGCCTCAGCTGGCTCATCTGCTTGGTGACATCCTTTCTCGTATCCTTGAAGGAATCAAGCGAGATGTCCTGCTTGTAGTTAGCAGATGGGGTCAACGATACAACTGTGCTGCCTTCTCTGTAGATGTCGGTATCGTTCTGGAGTTTGAACGAAATGGTTCTGTCGTCTTTTTCAGGAAGAACAACCTCAGCATACGGAGACATCTCAAAGAACGGAGTTCCGACCGCCTCGCGCTGGACAGTCACGTCGCCTGAGGAGACAGTGATTGAAACACCTTTCTTTGCATCATCCATCTGCTGGGCGAGAAGCGAGTTCTCGTTGTTGATCTCAAGCGTTCTGATTGTTACGCTGCTCTGAATTGCTTTGTTGACAATGTCATCGGCACTCATGGCAAAGATACCGCAAGCGGCAACGCACATGACAACGCAGATGACAAAAATCTTTCTTATATCCATGTGAGAAAAATAATACTTAACGGTATTTAAAGGCAAGTGTCCACACGAAAAATACATGATTACAGTACTTTTTGGTTGCACTTTAGTAAAATCGACTGTATGGTGACCGAACACCCAAGGAGGTCATCATGGAAGAAAAAATCTACGTAGGTATTGACCTGCACAAGACTCAGTTCACAATCTGCATACTCACATCAGTTTCAGTCCTCGAGGAAGGGACCAGATTCGAAATGAACAAAGAAGGATACCGGGCTTTCATCTCGCTTATGAGACATCTGTCATCATCCGAAACCCACGACGACATAATCATGGCAATAGAAAGCACCGCCAACTCCCGCTTCTTCCGGGACCTGATGGCAAGCAGTGGCTTCAAAGTCATAGTCGTGAACACCCTCAGATTCAAGGTGGTCAATCTCTCCACAAAAAAGACGGATAAGAACGATGCACGCACACTTGCCGAGTTCCTTTCAAAGGACATCCTACCTGAAAGCCACCTATGCTCCGCCGAGTCCGAGGCCCTGAGGCGCATCGTCAAAAGCCGAAACCTCATGGTCCAGGATTTGGTGGCCCTGAAAAACCAGGCCCACGCAGTGCTTCTGGCATACGGTCATATCACAAAGACCGCCCAGTTCCAGAGCAAACGTGAACGCAACCGCATGCTGGAAACACTCCCCTCTCATATCACCGCAACCATCGGCATAATCTTTCAGACCATCGATGTCGTGGAAAAACAGAAAAAAGTCCTTGAACACTGCCTTAGGTCAATCACGACAAAAGATCACACGGTCAACCTTCTTATGACAATCCCCGGAATAGGAGTAGTTAACGCCTGCACCATCCGTGCCTATATCGATGACATAGACCGCTTTGAGACCTACAAGCACTTTTCCGCCTACTGTGGCCTTGTACCATGGGTCCAGTCCTCCAACGAAAGCGTCTACTACGGACGAATCACAAAACGAGGCCCGCAGGAACTGCGGACATCTTTGGTCCAATGTGTAGTTGCTATGGTCCGAATGGAGAAAAAGACATCGAATTATTCGCTGATGCGCGAATATCAGGATCTTAAGAACGAGAAATCCTCAGGAAAGGCAATAATTGCCACAGCAAGAAAGCTGTCTCGCATCATCTACGTGATGCTGAAGTCAAACACGCCGTTCGATTCTGGAAAACTTATAGTCAACACAGAATTCTGAAACATACACCATTCCATGCGCTAATGTTTGAGTCCGACACATTTTATGGTCAGGCGGGACTGCATCCCGACAGACCGGATTGGAGAATGGACCGTCGGTATCGCATCCTTCAATGGTCAGCAAAGGCCGAAATCAGAGAATGAGTTAAAAACATCCGCGACTGATGCCCATGGGAAAACTGAAAGCAATCATCCGGCAAACAGACTAGGTGCAAAGCACAGGTCGACCGAAGGAACAGTCGGACGATTGCATACACTCAAGGAGAAATCGCCCTCAACAGAAACCTGAACCGCCCTTCTCTTTTCCATCGTCTCACCGAAGTAAAAAAACTTGAAACAGTTTAATTGAGGCCGTATATTGTTCGTAGGGAGATTAAAACATGAAGAAAACAATTACTATCGTTCTTTTGATTTGCCTTTCAATCGGAATGGCATTTGCAGCTGGCAACTTCAAGGTTGGTCTTCAGGCGGGTTATACGGGAAATCCTGTTTCGTATACAAGTGAGCTATTAGGTAAGGATGTCAAATTCAAACACAATCTCTACGGATTCTACGTGGCAGCAACAGCCGAGTGTCCGATCAAGGACGAGTTTGGTGTCAAGGCAGAGTTCGGTGTGGAATTCTTGAAAGAAAAAGAATATGTCAACGAAACAGAATATATTCCACCTGCAGACGAGCAGCCGGGAATCCACTTCACAGCTTTCCTTGGTCCTAAGTACTGTTTTGAGCTGGCTGACAAGTTCTGTCTTGATGCAGCAATCGGTGTCAACATTATTTTCGGAAGAGAAGTCAATGATGCAGAAAAGTCATACAACTTCGCTCTCGGAGCAGGTGCAGAGATTACAGCATTTTATGAAGTTGTTTCCAACCTTGAAGTCGGTCTCGGCGGAAAGTTTGCATGGCACTTCCTTAACACAAGCGAGTTCTATAAGGATATGAAAAAAGACGACTCCGCCATTACAAACATCGCTTTCCAGGTTAATGCAGCTGTCAAGTATGCTTTCTGATTAACACAAAAGCACAACTAATTCAGGTCGCCTTCGGGCGACCTGTTTTTACTGTCAGAATTACATTTGTGTTGCCCCATCTGCAACTATTCCCAAATCGTCGATAGTTCAAGATCTACAACGGCCCATTATCTCACCGTCCTGTTTAATCAACTGCATCAGTTAGCAGTTTGCTATCAGTATTTTCTTCCAAAACCCTCATTTGCTGTATTGCAATCTGGTTGAGTTTCTCAAGCCGTTCTGACTGTTTCAGACCATCATTGATGAAAATTGTGGCGAATTCGCCATAATTGAACATTGGATTGTATACTTGTTCCCATATGCCGATTTATTCAAGAGTGTTCCTATTTCTGAGCCAGTCACTGATAAAATGCACTCGCTACTTTTTCCGCTCCAACTACAATTAAACCCTGCATTAATAGAGGAAGTGATTTCATTTGCGACGATGAAAAACAGCTGACTTGTCAAAAATGAAAAGTCACTTATGCCTAAAAACAACGACGGGAATCCGAGAGGTTTCCCGTTTTGTGTTTATAAAGGTCAAAACGAACCAGAATTGGAAGGTTTTGGTAAGGTTTGTGAAGCTGGTGAGCATGATAAGCAGTTCTTCAATTAATAATAATTCTGAAAAAGTGGCTAAGTCATAAGTTTAGTAATATTGGAGAATCATCTATATAATGCCATTAATATATCAAAAAAACAGGTCGCCCGAAGGCGACCTGAAACAAGTCATTTATCTTGTATCGATCAGAACTTGATGATTGCGTATGCGCTGATGACGCCAGCCTTCTCAGCCTTGAAATCAGCTTTGTACTTGTCATCACCGATTGCTGTCCAACCACCCTTTTCCATGAACTTGTCAGCATCGAGACCGTAGCCAAGTCCGAGTCTGACGTTCTGGACAAGCTTGTCTGACTCTGCGAAAACAGCGGCATTGATAACTTTGAGACCATTCTCACCACCCTGGAAGCGAACACCAGCACCAGCTGTGAACTGCTCGAAGTCATACTTTGCCTTTGCCTTTGCTGTCCAATCTTTTGAATAGGTATTGAACTCAAATCCGGCACCAGCTGTGATAGCATCCTTAGCAAAGTCAACATCAATTCCAAGATCTACACCGCGCTTTCCACCAACAATCAGATCAGTCTTGTCAACGATGTTCTTTGCCTTGAGGGTAACCTTGAGAGGGAGTTCGAAAGCATTCAAATCGAATGCTGCCTTAGCCTCGAGATAGAAGTTGTTGTAGAACTTATTAGCTTCGACCTTTTCCCCACCACCAGCCTTGAGGCCATCTTTTCCAATGTATGTGTAGACATTGACAGCAATGAAGTTGTATGTGAAGTCAAGTCTTGCATCCATGTTGAACTTAGCCTCGGTTCCGATTCCCTCGAGACCGAAATCAGCTGCGACACCAAGCTTGACATCCTGGATGGCGATGTTTGTCTTTGCAGATGCACCGACGTTTGTCTTGCCTGTTCCAGCCTTCTTGCTTGCCTCTGCTGCAACCTGAACCTTGACTGCGTCATCGCTGAATGCGAACTCAGGAGTCTCGATTGTTGCTGAGAAAGCTGTTCCATCAGCATTCTTCAGGAAACCGACGCTAGCTGTGAATCCGGCATAACCGAATGCAACTCCGGGAGCCTTGTCATACTGGACCTTGTAAGAAGAAGCGCTCTCCTTCCATTTTTTAGCTCCTCCATCAACTTTCTGAATGTCAAAGGCATTCTTATCCTTGTCCTGATAAGCTGTTGCAACAGCTGCCTTGGCATAGTCATAGGCGCTCTTTACACCAAGAATATCGACGTACCATCCGTCTCCGACGATCTTTGCTGTATCGATGTCGATTACAAGACCAAGACCGTATTTGGTGTCTTTCTCATCGAAGGTGCTATAAATGCCATCAAAAGTATAAATAACGTCATCTACTTTAAAATAGTTGCCGCCATCAAGCTTGTCGACAATAGCCTTTGCTGTGGCCTTCAACTCTCCATAGAGCTTCTCACCGGTAACCTCTTTGGTATCGGCAGCAAACTCAAATGTGAAAGATGCGCTTGTCTTGTTGGCAAAGCCATATTCCTTTCCATCAAGGTCTGCTTTCAGCTGAATTCCTGCGTATCCGCTGAAGCCTGCGAATGCAAAGCCAGAAACCAGCACCGCGATCAAAAGTACGATAATACCTTTTTTCATACTTCC
>CADBOI010000106.1 GCA_902796335.1 uncultured Spirochaetales bacterium | reverse complement strand
TATACTCAAATTGCTCGTTATACTAAAACAGAAAAGAGTGGTTTCAGATGCCTGTCAGGCTATGGGGCCGGGAAGGGAACTCAAGTCAATCGGCTTAAGTTCCTTTTTCTTTTCAGCGCTTCTTTCCCAGCAATTCACGCCTTATATAACTGAATGTCTCGTCCTCGCCTTTGTCGGCAAGCATGGTGACCAGTCTTTCAAGAAGTTCGGCTGTTTCGGGGTGCATGTCTTCCTGTGAGTTTTTCTTTTTGAAGTACTCGAGAGGGTGTCGGTCGGTGTACTTGTCCTTCATGTAGACCTTGCTGGCGGCCATGCGGTCGCAGAACATCTCGATTGTGAAAACCAGAGGCATTTTCACCGGTCCGTATTTTCCGGTTTCAGGAGAAGAGTCCATCCAGTACTCGTAGTGATGTCTGTTCCTACCCTTGTGGTGCATCCAGGCCTTTGAGTATCCGAGCTCTTTGCGCTCGTCTGCGGTGGGACTGTGATCTCCGCTGTAGTATTTCACTCCCGGAATGAATTCCGACGGGCTGTATTTAGAAAGGTCATGGACAATCCCCCTCCAAGGGATACCTGCCTTGAAGCAGTGTGACCTGACAAGGCGCCTGTGTTTTGAAATTGTCCTTAAATGGCCGAAAAGTCTGTTCATTGCGGATTCAATTATAGCTTCAATGTCATCGTGAGGCAAAAGTGTTTTGAAAAATCGTCTTTTATAGTAAGATTGCATCGCAAAAGAATTCATCAAACACCAACAGGAGAAACATATGATTGAAAGAACCTTCATAGCCATCAAGCCGGATGCAGTCCAGCGTGGACTTATCGGAAAGATCATCGGAAGAATCGAGGACAAGGGATACAAGATCGTCGCACTCAAGATGATCCAGGTATCGGATGAGCAGGCGGCCGCCCACTATGCCGAGCATGTTGGAAAGCCTTTCTATCCGAATCTTGTGAAGTTCATCACAAGCGCACCGATTGTGGCCATGGTTGTGGAAGGTGACAACGCCATTTCCGGCATGAGACAGATCATGGGAAAGACCAATCCGGCAAACGCCGAGGTCGGAACAATCAGAGGGGATTTCTCTCCCGAGATGAGCTTCAACGTCATCCACGGTTCGGACGGACCGGAGAGCGCCGCAAGGGAGATTGCCATCTACTTCAAGCCGGAGGAGATGTGCGACAAATGGCAGACGGCCTTTGAGATCCTCAAGTCCAAGATGTGAGCTTCATCCACGGAAAAGCATCCACAGAAAAAACTCCCGGAATCGATCGAATCCGGGAGTTTTTTTTGCCTGACTGTTTGTTGTCAGAAACCTACCGTGCTTCCGACAATGATGAACGTCACGAACATGGTGAGCATGCTCAGGATGGATGTCAGGACGACTATCTCGTTTGCAAGGTCAGCATCGCCGCCCATTGCAACCGCCGTGCTGTAGGAGTTGACAGCATTCGGAGCGGAGGCGTAGATCATCACGCCTACAAGGCCCACATGGCGTACGCCCAGGGCAACGGCGATGGAGATGATGATCGCCGGAAGGATCACCAGCTTTCCAAGACATACCCAGAACAGGTGAGTCTTGTACTTCTTGATGAATCCGAACTCGAACGAGGCACCCAGGGCAATCATCGAAAGGGGAGTTGCCAGAGCGCTGAGCTTTGCGATGATTCCGGTCATGATCCATGACGGAATCTTCACGCCGGTTACGTTCAGTATGATTCCGATAAGGCTTCCGACAACCAGCGGATTCTTGATTATCTTAAGGATCAGGCTGCCGACAGATGTGGCGTTTCCGGTGTACTTCTCAAAGATGAATGCGGAAAGTGCATTGTTCAGAGGGACCAGAACCACTGCTATGACAGAGACGACTCCGATGTTGTCGGCACCGCAGATGCTCTGGGCGATGGGGATTCCCAGGATGGCGTAGTTGGTCTTGTAGAAACCCTGGATCATCACGGGAATCTGAGTCTTGTCCTTGACGAATCTCGGTACGATCATCCAGGACAGGATGAAGACACCCAAGATGCTGAAAGCAACAATCAGAACCGGCAGCAACTCCACATCCTCACGGAGATTGGCCTTGTAGATCGTCTCTCCGCACATGAGGGAGATGAAGAATCTGAAAACGACGATGTTCAGCTGTTTTGTCGTCTGTGCATTCAGATAGTTGCGCTTCTGAAAGAAGTACCCCAAAGCCATGAACACCATGAGAGGGGTGATGGCTATTGCCGAAATCCTGATTACTTCCATTTCTTATCCTATTACCGTTCCCTCGAATGAGCCACCTTCAAGGATGGCGAGGGTGTTGTCCGTGTTTCTTCCGTCCGCACAGATGACCTGGATGTTTGATTCCTGTGCCATTTTCGAGGCAATTGGATCGAACGGGGCATTCTTTCCCGGAACCCACTCGTCTCCGACCATCTTCCTGAAGTCCTCCCAGGAGATGCTGTCGATCGGTTTTGCGTCAGGGTTTTTCCTCGGGTCGTCCGTGTAGACCTTTGCGATGTTGGAGAGGTTGATGACCTTTGAGGCTCCGAATCTTCTGGCAAGATAAACTGCATCGGTATCTGTGGAGAAGCCTGGCTTCCAGCCTCCTGCAACCAGCACGCGTCCGGAGAATTCGATTCCCTCTTCAGTCGGGTTTGTCACGACGCTGTCCTTGCAAAGACAGCCGAAGATCGCCTTCACCAGCTCTGCGTTGATGTGGGTGGCCTTGATTCCGATCCAGTCCTGTGCGTTTGCATCCTGGTCGGCCGGATCTGTGACAACAGCCCTGTATGCCTGCTGGTAGACTCTTGCGGGTGCACCGCCGCCGCAGACGAAAATCAGCTTGTCGTCCGGGTTGGACTGCAGATATCTTTTGATTTTTGCCAGAAAATCGGCGAGGAATTCGCTGTTGACCTTGTCAGGGGCGATGATTGAACCGCCGACAGAAAGAACGGATAGCTTCATTGTTTTTCTCCTCCCCTGTGTGATTCTATACACAGGAACACATTGTATTCAATACATCAACTTATATAGATGAGTTTGATTATCCAGTTTGCAAGCCTTGCCGGAAGGATCTTCACCAGAAAGGCGAGGATTTTGTACACGAATCCCACGGCCACACGAACCGGAGGATTCTTCCTGTACGCCAGCTTCAGGAACACCTTGGCAACGGAATCGGCTGGTTTGCCGTTCTGCTCGTCATGGGCCATGTGCTCGACCGCTGCAATGCACTCGTCATAATAGGGCGAGTTCTTGGGCTCGTCGCTGCTGCGTGCCTTGGTGAATCCGGTCTTGGTGTCTCCGGGTTCGACCAGACATGCACGGACGCCGAACTTGGAAGACTCGATTCTCAGAGCCTGGCAGTAGGCTTCCAAAGCATATTTGGACGAGCTGTAATGGCTCTGGTAGGGGATTGCCACAAGGCCTGCGACGGAACTGGTTATCAGAACCAGGGACCTCTTGTTCTTGCGGAGCAGAGGCAGGAACGCGGAGTTGACGTTGAGAACTCCGAAGTAGTTTGTCTCCATCTGGGCCTTTGCCCTGTCCAAGGGTGTCATCTCGGCAGATCCGCTGATTCCGAAACCGGCGCAGTGGATGATTATTCCCAGCTCGTCGATAGAAGAGGCGGCCTTCTGCACGGACGCAGGATCGGTGACATCCATCTCAATGGGAATGATGTTTGGGTTTTTTGTCTCCTGCGGGTGCCTGGAGGCTGCATAGACCTTGAATCCCTTCATTGCAAAGAGATCCGCCGTCTCCTTTCCGATACCGCTTGATGCTCCTGTGACCAGGACGTTTTTAAGATACGGGCAATTGTCTTTCATGCAAGTCATTCTACTACATTTGCACATAAAGGACAAACCGAAGTCCCTGCATGGCACAGGCGAATGCAGGGACGGTTTGACGGTGAGAACAATGTAAGGAAAGAAGCACCGTCAGAGTCATTTTCGGTTGGATTGAAGTGCAGTCAGCAGGCTTCCTGCCCGAACTCCTTTTCAAAGTCGTCGGCCGGGCTGTCATCGGTTACGCTGTCTTCACCGGAATCGATGGTGCATTCGGGAACATCCGAAGGAGTATCCTTAGGCTCCTGGGTTTCAGGAACAGCGGTTGCAGCTGTCGCCGGCACCGCGGCATCGGCAGGGGAGTCTTCAAACGCCGTATGGTCGGTTTTTGTGATGATCTCGCCCGGTTCACGTCCGGGCTCCTTGAGGACCTCGTTTTTCTTTTCCGGCTGGAACTCGATGTGCTCGGCAAGGATCAGGATCTTTTCGGTCCTGTATCCGCCTTCGCTTCTGTAAAGCTGTTTCAGCCTGCCTACGATTCTTACACCGCGGCCTTTCTTCAGGCGTGCGAGACATGCCTCAGCCACGTTGCCGTAGACGTAGACGGTGAAGTAGGAGGTGTCCTGCTCCCATTCTCCATTCTTGAGACGGTAGCGGTTGTTGGCGACCGAAAGCCTGCACATCTGTATCTGTGCCGGGGCGTTGCCGATCTCCGGATTCCTGGTCAGCTGACCTTCAATCAGGACTGTGTTGAGATGGTTCATATGAAACTCCTCGCAGGGGAGACGTTCGGGACACCCGCACGCGGGCATCTTATCCGTTTGGCCTTTTCCCTTTACACCGCCCTATACAGAAAAAGTGTCGGAAATATTAAAGATTCCGACACTTTTTTTTCAAAAAAATTGAAGAATGGCTTTTTTGACCGTTCAGAGCCTCAGAGACTGTCCTCTATGAATGCTTCAAGAACTGCCATGTTTGCTCCGCCGACACGCTGGTTCACCACATTTCCCTCCTTGAACATTATAAGGGTAGGAATGCTGCTGATGTTGAATGCTTCGGCGACTTCAGGATTCTCATCGACATCGACTTTGCCGACTTTCACCTTGCCGTCGTATTTGGTGGCAAGCTGTGCGACAATCGGTGCGAGCATCTTGCATGGTCCGCACCAAGGTGCCCAGAAATCAACCAGGACGGGGATGTCACTCTCGAGAACTTCCTGTCTGAAGTTCGTACTGTTAAGGATGACTTCGCTCATATAACCCTCCGTTATACCTCAAATATAACTGCGCCAATCGGAAAAGGAAAGGCTGGAAAGCTGGAAAAAGCGTATAAATCAAAATAGTGGAAAATCCTATTGAAGTTAAATATTTTTTCATTGTTTCCAATTATTATGGATTAGAACCCATATAATTCCAATATAAGCCAAAAATAGTTGTAAATCCTTACAAAATAAGGAGTTGACAAATTAAACATGCGGGCCTATAATCAAATTGTCAGATGGAAAAGGAGCCGTGGAAACGGTTCTTTCCGGATGAAAAATATTTTAAAGGAGGAGAGCATGTCGGGAGAGGATAAAGCAATGGGATTCTTCGGGTCGAACCTTGATTCCCTGAGGGCTTTCGAGCAACTCAAGAAGTATATAAATGATATATGCCCTAACGCAGTGATATCCGTACAGGGTTCACTTCTGGCATTCAGGACATCCGCCGGATTCGCATATGTCTCTCTTCCTGTCCAGGGAGGATCTCCGGTTCTGTTCAACCTTGCGGTGACGAACAGAAAGAAGATCAACAGCGAAAGGATAGAGAAGGTCGTGCAGACGGCTCCCGGCTCGAAGTCCTATGTCTATCACATCGGAATCAGATCCATCGATGACATCGACGGTGAGATCAAGGCTCTGATCAGACAGTCGTATGAATATTCCAAGCTTCATTATGCTTGACGTCCAATAATTTGTTTCTCTTGTTACTGAGAGGGTGCTGGAGGTTGTCCGGCACCCTCTTTCCTTCTTTGTCAGAAAAAAGTCAGGAAATCTTTTTCCAAAACCTTTATGAAAACAGCATTTTTCCTGAACAGGTAGTCAGGAGATGGAGATGAAGAGAAAGGCAATTATCATTCTGACAACCGTAGCGGCCCTGACCGTAGCTATGGTGGTTCTGCTCATCGGGTGTTCGCAGGAAATCGATGCCGTAGAGGTTTTCAACGCATTTGCGGGAACGGACAACGTGGCACCGGTCCTTATCAGTGCAAGTACGCAGTCCAGCTCGGTTGTGAAGTTGGATTTCAGCGAGCCGGTGAAGGTCTACGGCTCATCGTTCGGAGAGTATTCTGCACGTTCCGACGGAAAGAGCATCTACATCAGCCTGCCGTCGTCGCTTGAGCCGGGATGCAGATCTGAGATAAGCGGAAGAGTCAGGGACTATGCCGGCAACACATGCGGCTTTTCAGTTCAGGTTTGGGGTCTTAATCCAAGACTGCCGGCTGTCCTGATAAACGAGTTCACTACCAAGGGCACCGAGAAAAGTCCCGATCGGACGGAGCTCAGGATTATGAGCGATGGGAACGTCAACGGCATGGTCCTGTACAGCGGGATTCCGGATGACTGGGATGTCAGGGTTGTGTTTCCGGACATGGAAGTGAGGAAAGGGGACAACGTGGTTGTCTGGTGGACACAGGACATGCCACCTTCCGCAGAAGCCTATCCCTCGGGTCTGAACATCTGTGCCGCATCGTCCGACGGTCTTCCCTCAAACAACGGAACTTTGGTTCTCTGCGACACTCCGTCAATAGGAGCGGGAATTCTGGATGCCGTGGTCTATTCGAATTTCAGTCCCAGCCATCAGGGATACGGCACAAAGAGTGCGGAGCAGAGGGCCGTGTGGGTGATTGAATCCGGACACTGGAAAGGCGATGCGCTGGACAGCACATCATCCACAGCCACAAGGTCCATGAGCCGGAATCTGGACGGGAGGGACAGCGACAGCTGCGTCGACTGGTACATAACCGTGACGGGAGGCTATACCTTCGGGTCCGACAACACCAGCGAACCGTACTGAATGCGTCGACGAAGGTGCAAATACAAGTTGAACAGCCAGTGCGCTTTAAATATAATGAGGACGGAATCGGGGTCCTTAAGGAAAAGGGAGAACCCGACTTACAGAAACAGGGTGTTGTAGCCTGATTTGATTCAGCGCATCATCCAAGGAGTGCCGAATGAGCATAGTCAAACCGCACAAGCTGGGCATTATCACAGGCCCGGGATCGGAGTACCTCTCCGGTAAGGTTCTAAAGCATCTCAGAGGGCTTTATGTAGAGCGTTATAACAAGCTTTCCAAGAATCTGGCATCCAGATACGGCATGACCGAGGAAGAGATCCTCAGGCAGGTTACGTTCATGGATGATCTTGGAAACAAGAAGATTCCGTCTGGCAAGTGCCCCACGGAATTCATCTGCCCGAACTTCGACATTCCCGTCAAGTACACAAGGTTCCTCAACGGCGAGGTCAAGGCCGAGATCCTCGAGCCCGTCAGAGGAATAAGGATGTATATCATCTACGACGTCACCAACGATGTCCCGATGAAGATCAACGGATGCGAGGAGCCTGTCAGCTTCTCCGTCAACGACCATATCATGATGCTCTTCACCATTGTCAACGCACTGAATCTTGCAGGTGCGGAGAGCGTCACCCTGGTCCTTCCCACATATCCGTACGCCAGACAGCACAAGAAGAGCTCCAGGGAAGCCCTGACGGCGGCTCTGTTCGGCCAGATGTGCGAGGGCCTCGGCGTCGAGCGCATAATCACGCTGGACATCCACAGCAAGGAGATCGAGAACTGCTTCCGCACGGTGCACCTCGAGAACCTGCACGCCTCGTACCAGTTCCTGGTCGAGCTCAAGAAGATCATCGACATCTCCGATCCTGACATCACTGTGGTCTCGCCGGACGTTGGTGCGGTATCCAGAAACAAGTTCTACGCCCAGATCCTGCACAGACCGCTTGCCATGCTCTACAAGGAGCGTGACTACTCGATTGTCACCACCGGTGCCAAGAACACGAACATCAAGAGCATCAACCTCCTTGGTGATGTAAAGGGCAAGACCGTCATCATCGCCGACGACATGCTCGCTTCAGGTGGCACGATGCTCATTGCAATGAAATACCTCAGGGAGATGGGTGCAAAGAAGATTATCTGTATCGTAAGCCTCCCGTTCTTCAACGGAAACGCCATAGATACATTCGACGCCGCCCATAGGGAAGGGGCTTTCGACTACATCATCGGAACCAACGTCGTTTACCACACCGACAATCTCCTGTCAAAGAAGTGGTTTATCCAGACAGATGCCAGTGAGCTCTTCGCAAGAGCCATCAACCGCCTGCATCACGGTCGTGCCATCAGTCCGCTTCTTGACAACAGAAAGATTGTCCAGAGACTTGTCGATGATGTTCAGAACGCCGCCATGGCAAAGAGACAGGCGGAAAGCGACAAATCGAATCAAGAGGTTGAGTAAATGGACATTTCCAACAGAATTCGCGGGTTTCAGGCATCACCTATAAGAAGACTCTCTCCATATGCACGCGCTGCAAAGGAGAAGGGAATCAAGGTCTATCACCTTAACATCGGACAGCCGGACATCAAGAGCCCCAAGGAGGCCATCGATGCCATCCACAACTATCCCAATGCAATCATCGCCTACGGCGAGAGCGACGGTGACCTCGAGCTCAGAAAGGCACTTGTGAGCTATTACAAGACCAATGTGGGCGTGGATCTTTCCGTTGACGATGTCCTGATCACCACCGGCGGTTCCGAGGCCATCCTCTTCTCTCTGATGACCCTCTGCGACCCGGGCGACGAGGTCATTGTCCCCGAGCCCTACTACACGAACGTCCACTCGTTCGCCAGGATGGCCAATGTCAGCATCGTGTCCGTCACAAGCCTTCTTGAGGACAACTTCGCCCTTCCTCCTCTCGAGATGATAGAGGAGAGGATCACAAGCAAGACCAGGGCCATCCTCCTGAACAGTCCGAACAATCCCACCGGCCATATCTACAGCCCCAAGGAGCTGGAGACAATCCTGAAGATGTGTGCCGATCACGACATCTTCCTCATCGTGGACGAGGTCTACAGGGAGTTCTGCTACGATGGTCTTTCATTCACCAGCATCCTCAAATACGATGAATATGCCGAGCGCGTCATCTGCATCGACAGCGTCTCAAAGAGATTCTCCATGTGCGGAGCCAGAGTCGGAGCCCTGATCAGCAGAAACAGGAACGTCATCCGTGAGACCCTCAAGCTCAGCCAGGCAAGGCTGTGCTCGCCGACGGTCGAGCAGTACGCATCCCTTGCCGCGTTCAACGCACCTCCAGAGTATCTGGAGGAGGTCAAGGCCGAGTACGAGAAGAGACGTAATTTCATAGTCAAGAGCCTTCATTCCATCCCCGGAGTCAAGTGCGCAAGACCGAACGGTGCTTTCTATCTGATCGCACGCCTCCCTGTCGAGGATGCCGAGGACTTCGCAATCTTCATGCTCAAGGATTTCAACTACAAGGGCGAGACAGTCATGCTCGCACCTGCCGAGGGTTTCTATGAGAGTAAGGATCTGGGAAGGGATCAGGTGAGAATAGCCTACGTCCTGAACACGGACGACCTCGCAAAGGCATGTGTCTGCCTCCGCGAGGGACTGAAGGCCTACAACTCCAGAAACAACTGAGATCTCAGACTAAATCGAGAATTTCCTCCGGTCTGCTGATGCTTCCGGGTTCGTCGGATTTGAACCCGAAGCCCCAGTTGACCTTGATGCAGTCGCATCCTGCACCCTGTGCACCTTTGACATCGGTTCCGGTGTCTCCCACAAGAACGCAGTCCTTGGCCTCAAGGCCCATCCTTCTGAATCCTTCCTTCAGAAGGTCTGACTTTGTCATTGTTCCCATGAGGTCTATGCCGAGCTGTTCCGTGAAGTACCCGTCCACCTTGAAATGCCTACACATGGCCTGGACGAGGTCCTCGTTCTTCATGGAGGCAATTCCGAGCTTGTAACCGCGTTTTTTGAGCTCTTTCAGGACATCCAGGATTCCGGGATAGAACTTGGCAAGGAACCGGCCCTCCCTCATGTAGTATTCGTGATAGGCCTCGCAAAGCTTCTCTACAAGCTCCTCATCCGTGACACCGAACGAGAATCTGAAACAGTCTCCAAGAGGCGGGCCGATGAAGATATCCCACTTTGCATCAGCGGGAATGGGGACTCCGACGGTCTCCATTGCATAGCGTCCACCGCCGAACACACCTTCGGATGTGTCCATCAAGGTGCCGTCGAGGTCGAAGAATACTGCTTTGTATTTCACTTGGATCTCCGTTCTATGATTCTGTTCCCAAGCTTTTCGACGACCTTCCACTCCCAGTCCGTGAAGTCGGATTTGGAGATGCGGTTGAAGTCCGCTTTTGCAAGCTGACCGGATTTGTCGTATGACAGCTCAAGAGAATTCCACATATCTTTTGAAGCCGAATACATCACGGCTCCGATGTTCTCACGCCTCTGAATATCCATCATCGGATCCTGTGTCTCGCTGAAGACCGCTACAGAGATGCTTGTGTCCGGAATGGTGAACATCTTGTCCCTGCCGTCAATCAGCCATGACTTTCTGGCAAGTTCGATGACCCTGACAATCTCCTTCTGGTTCTCAGGCGAGCAACTTGTCAGATACTGGGTGATGGGATTGTTGCGTGAAGGCGAGTAGCTGAGAATCTGTTCCAGAAGCGGGAGTCTGACAGTGGCCGGGGCTTCTGGTTCCGGCTCCGGCTCAGGTTCTGGTTCCGGTTCGGGCTCAGGTTCGGGTTCCGGTTCGGGCTCAGGTTCGGGTTCCGGTTCGGGCTCAGGTTCCGGTTCGGGCTCGGATTTGAGCTCGATTACCGGCTCCAATGCAACTGCAGGTTCCGGTTCGGATTCTTCCTCTTCGAACGGAGGGAAGCTGTCGTCCTGTTCCTCGTTTTCCTCTTCAGGTTCCAGGAAGTCCTTTGTTTCCTTCGCAGGCGCAGGCTCCTCCTCGTCGGAGTCATCTATGAAATCGAACAGGGAACCGCTGTACGGATCCGGTTCATCGTCTTCAGAAGATTCCTCGTCCTGGGTTTCCTCATCATCGTCGTCATAGGCGTCTTCCAGGGATTCCTGCTCTTCAAGAATCGGATCCTGGGTGAACTCGTCGGGTTCTGCCTGATCCAGGTAGTCATATGTGTCCGGGCTTACGAGGGCAGTGTAGGGCTCTTCGTCGTAATAAGAGTCGTCATTCGGGTTCACAGACTGGTTGCTTTCATCAGGGATGTCCTCAGACTCCTCGTAAACATCTTCCGGCTCCGGTTCGGCTTCCTCTGAATTGGAAGTGTCCTCTTCATACTCATCCGGGAACTCGTATTCGTCGGTCTCGTAGTATGCGGAGTCATCATCTGAGGCAAGGGTGTCACCTTCGCCGGTTTCCACCTCTATCTCATCGTCTTCATCAAACGGGGTGTCTTCCTCGGGTTCAGAAGAAGGCTCCGGGGTTGGAACGGCAACTGGCGCCGGCTCGGGTTCGGATACCGGTTCGGGCTCTGGCTCTGGCTCAATTTCCGGCTCGGGTTCGGCCTCAATCTCAGGTTCTGGCTCTGGAGCTGTTTCAACTACTGGTTCTGGCTCAGTCTCAATCTCAGGTTCGGCCACAGTTTCCGGCTCGGCTACTGATTCCGGCTCGGCTTCCGGTTCAACCTGCAGCTCGAAGCCTTCCGTAAGTTCCGCTATGCGTCTGAGGCTGTAGGGAACGACAAGACTGTAATAAGAGTTCCCGTATTTGATGAACGGGGTGTCCAGGTAGGACCTGCATGATCCTATTATACCGAATCTGGATTCCGGAAGGTCATCGTCCCTTCTCGTCGTTCCCGAGAGGGCCTGACAGATTTCGGTGGAGAGATTGCTGTTCTTCTGCACGTCCAGATCCGCGAATTCTCGGACATTCGAGCTTTCCGTTTCGGCCAGTCTGAGGAACTTGGCCCCGAGGGTATCGTTCTTGAACGGGACGGGGATTTCGGAGCCCGGGAAGATCTGGTCGTGGATTGCCTTGCGCTTTTCGAACATCTCGGATTCTTCGATTTTGCCGCGTGCGATGTCCAAAAGCAGGTAGTAATCCAGATATTTCATGGTTGCCTTGACGTTTTCGAGCATCAGGCGGTGAAGGTTGCGCACGCATTTGCCCACAGTCGGGTTTTCGGCATCGGTGGGTGCAAAGTAGGCTTTCTTGAGGAATGACGTGGCGTGGAGGAATACAATCAGGCAGTCGGTGGCGCGTCTTGAGAAGTCATCGGAGTTGAATGATTCCCGGTTGATTGCCAGATACCTCAGCAGACTGGCTATGTTGAACCTGAGCGATTCTTTCAAGAGCTCGGACCTGTACATCTCGATGTAGGATGTCTGCTGGCCGATGTTTTTCTGCAGCTTTTCCGCAGATATGTTCGTCATGTCCTTCAGATTCCATGGAAGAAAACAGTTCATCGTACACTCCGTATATTACAGTATTACACATTAAATTTGTTTAATGTAGCACCTCCCTTGATTTTTGTTGAAAATAAAGACTGTTTGTTCCATACTTCTTCGGGCAGGCGTAGCTTTCAAAAAAGGTGGTTCCATGTATTTCTGCTTGAACTGTGTTTTTGCAAAAGAGGAAGAGACAAGACTCCGTATAACGCGTTTTCTGGAAAACAACGTGAAGGAGGAATTTTTGGTCTGGTTCCCCAAGAAAGAGGTCAAGGAGAAACGCCAGGGCAAGTACGATACCGCAATAAAGCCGATGTTCTCGAACTATCTGTTCATCTATTGGGATGGGGAGAGGGAAGTTGATTTCCCGTTCTGGGACATCATCAGGATGCCGACCGTGGTCAGGATCCTCAAATACGATGACGGTACCCATGCCCTGAAGGGGAAGGATCTCAGTTTCGCGAAGTGGATCCATATGAACGACGGTTTCATCAGGCAGTCGAAGGTTCTCGTGAGAGAGGGACAGAAGGTCCATATCATGGAAGGACCTCTCAAGGGCTTTGACGGCAATGTCATCAAGGTGGACAAGCACCACAAGCGGGTCACCCTTCGTTTTGAGCTTGGCGGGACGATTTCCGATGTGAGTTTTACCGTGGACTTCATCTATGCCAATGCAACATCGGATGCCCCGGATTTGAACAAGGCTTAACAGGTCTTTCAGCTTTCAGAATTCTTGGATGCGGGTACGTCCCATCCGAGCAGATTGTAGAGGGGAGTCTTCTCTTTGGCGGCTTTGCCGCATGTGAATCTGATGTCCTCGTCTCCGAAGTAGAGGATGAAGCCTTTCCTTGCAGGAAGGACCTTTCCGAATCCTACGGATGTGATGTCGTTGATGTCCGCAGACCAGAGCTCTGTGCACGGAGCCTGCTTCCTTTCCTGTCCGTCCGTCCTTTTAAGAAGCACAAGTCTGTCACCGTCTCTGCACAGGCGTCCCCTGCCGAGGTCTGCGGTCGGATCTGCGGGAAGTTTTCCGACAAACAGTGATGTTTCCGCCTCGTGTCCGAGAACCTTCTCTGCGTCTTTCTTGCTTACCCAGAACATTGCAATCCAGTACAGCACCACAAGCAGTGCCATGGAGGAGAACATCAGGGCCAGAAGCGGCTTTGAAAGATAGATTCCGGGGATGAAAACTATAGCGGCAAACTCGAGGATTATCAGGATACGAACGATTGTCTTCATGGCCTTATGATAACCGTTTCGGGCCGTAAAGGCTACATTTTGCCTGCTCAAGAAAAATATTCAAACTTTTTTCGACCGAAACCTGAATGTTTTCGACACTTTCCTTGTATTGGGTGGCATGGAGGAAGAAAAATGAGAAGATTCAGTTTTTTCATCGGTTTGCTTATCCTCGTGCTGGCTCTTTCCAGCTGTTCTGAGAATCCCGGAACCACCACTATGAAGCTGGTGCTTTCGACGGATAAGGGGGCTGTCAGCAGGACACTGCTTCCGCAGGACAGTACTGTTCTGGACGTAACAAAATATACGGTCAGCGGAACCGGACCGCACGGGAGAAAATTCACCAAGAACTCTGATGTGAGTTCAGTGGAGATCGAAGGTCTTGCCACCGGAACCTGGAGCGTGACTGCGAAGGGCCTGAACCGGGACGGGACCGAGCTGGTGACGGGATCAGTGACGTTCGAGCTGTCGGCATCGTCGGATCCCGTGACAATTGTCCTGGACGCTCTGGTGGGGACGGGGAGCTTCACCATGGTTCTGGACTGGACTCTCTGCGAGGTGTCCAATCCGGGTGTTACGGTCTATCTGTCCGGTCCTGAAGTCAATGCCGAGGAAACCCCGCTTCCCGTGACGTTGAACAGGGATGCCAAGACCGCAACGGTATCCGAAAGCCTTGCATCCGGTTCCTACAAGATCAGGGCCATCCTCAAGGATGGACAGCAACAGGTCGCAGGACTGGTCGAGGCTCTGAGGGTCTCGAACGGTTCCGCCACCTCGGGGTCATATACGTTCCATCTGGACAGCGAGGGTCCCTCGTCCCTGACCTACATGAACGATGCTTCAGGCGTCCCTCTCCGAGGATCTCTGTCCGTGTCAAACGACAGCGGGGTCTTCTATGACGGTGAAACCTACACATGTACGTTCAGCTTCATGGATCCGTCC
Source organism: uncultured Spirochaetales bacterium (assembly GCA_902796335.1). Classification (GTDB taxonomy): domain Bacteria; phylum Spirochaetota; class Spirochaetia; order Sphaerochaetales; family Sphaerochaetaceae; genus UBA9732. The sequence goes on along the minus strand of CADBOI010000106.1, from coordinate 2,742 downwards.
ACCGTCGATACCGAGAACATGTGGATCGAGTGGTACCGTGACGGAACTCTGGTCAAAGCCCATGAGGTCAAGAAGGCCGGAAGCTCCTACGATCTTGAGGCCAGGATTGGAGCTCACAGGCTGGATGTCGTTGTCTACAACAGGAACGCGGGAAGTACCGGGTCCGCATCCTACACATTCAACGTCGTCCCGAACGGTGTCACTGGAGAGATGACGCTTCTGAATCCGGATGCCGGATCAGGAATAGGCACTCTTGATGAGGATGCGGTCATAACACCGCTTCCGGGCGGGATGTTCCTTGTTGTGACTCCCAACAGTGCCAAGGCGTACATCTGCACCGTGTCATCCATGGCTCTTCAGGTTGTGAAGACTTACGACAGCGGCAACTTCGAGTGGCTCGGAAGAACCAAGCTGGTGATCTCCGATCCGGAAAGAGAGTACGTGGTCTTTACGGACGACTACGGCAATACGGAGAATATCACCTGTCTGCACTTCAACCAGGGAAGCAGGACACTTGAGGTCATTGCGGGAATGCGCTTCACGGGACAGGTCCCCGCCTACGGAATTCCGTTCACCAGATTCACAACGGCGGCGTACAATACGACGGCAGGTTTCGTCTACCTCGTTGATTCGGGAACCAACGGATATGACACCTTCATGAAGGAGTCCGGAAACACCATGTCGGCCGGCGGAATGTACCGAAAGCACTCGAACCATTTCACCGTTTCGGATTTGGACATCTCTCCCGACGGCCATTTTGCCGTTTACGGAGGTGCGGGATCCTCGAAGTTCGTTTCCACGCTCATCTCTGATCTGGGCACCCTGACATACCACGTAGAATCGGAGGATGCCTTGTATCCTCTGAAGTTCATCAGGTTCCTGAACAACCAGACGGTAGCAGCGGTGGATGAGAACGGAATCACCAGCTACAAGGTTGTCTCCAAGAACCCGTTCACAAAATACAAGAGAATAGAAATCGGAGTGGCCGATTTCGTTCAGGACAGTGGCAACTACTTCTACGTTGCGGATCTCGGCAAGCATCTGGTCAGCTACTCGGTGTCGGGCTACGAAATATCCCAGTTGGGCTCGACGACTCTTGAAAGTCAGATAAGGAAACTCTGTCTGAACGAGGAGTATCTGGTCGCCTTGACGGCTGACAACAGGATCGCACTGTTCAGGGTGATCGAGTGAGGCTTCCTATGGCAAGACGTTTGATTTTTGCTGTGCTCGTTCTTACTGTTGCCGTGGCATGCCTCCCCGCAATCGACAGAATGGGATTCTCTCTGGACCTGGCATCCGCCCAGGATATTTTTCTGGGCAAGGGTAGCTTTCAGGTTTCTGCAGACCTGAGGGCGATGATCTCAGAAGAGTTCCAACTAAGAATTCCTCTGGCATTCTCCATGAACAGGACATCGTTTATGGGAGAAGCAGGTGTCATGCTCGTCTATTTTCCCTGGGGAAGCGGTCCTTTCATGGGACTGTCAATGCTGCAGATAGGGCTTACCCGCAACTGCCCGGACCTGCAGAATGTCGTGAATCTGAACGAGGTCGTCTTCGGATGGTCCTTTGAGTTCGGACCCGGGCTTTTTGTAGAACCGGCGATTTCAATCCGTGATCCGTCAGGGACTTTCTCTGATGAATATTCTCTTCTGAAAGGAACCTTTCCCTGTTACACCACCTTCAGGGGAAGGCTTGGATTCGGGTGGTATTTCTGGAGGTGAAAAATGAGGTTATTCACTAACTCGGGACATGCGATGTCCCACATGGGAAAGAAGACTCTGTTCAACGACATCGTTGCTGCCATCGTGCTTGTTGCCTTGATCGGATGCAACGCAAGCTATGTGCCTTCTTTCAAGAACTCGATTACGGATTCCGAGATGCGCTCAAGGGTCTCGCGTGTCATCGATGCCCAGCTCGAGAACATCAAGGATGAGCTTGACGACGACCTCAAGGAAGGAATAGAAAGTCTTAATTCGAGAGGTCCGGGAGACAAGGGAAGCCAGATTGTCGAACTGACTCTGAACGAAACATCGGGCAGGGATTACCTTGATTTCTGCTACGCAGTGGATGTCTCCCAAACCACGATGGACGTGGATGCCGTCATGGATACTGCAAAGAGCATTCTGCCGGCTGACAAGTACAACGAGCTGTTGGAGACGACATCGGAGGTGGAGAGGTCCATCAACGAAAAGGCGGAAGTGTATGCCAGAGCCATTCCTGCGAACCAGCAGGCTGCCTTCTATAAGGATCTGAAGACCCTGGTCACCCGTGCGGTAGTCCTCCTGGTGGCCGGTGTAGTCTATGCCTGTATCCCCAATGTGGTTTTCTGGGGAAAGATCAGCGCCGCTTGTGCAATCGCCGTCGGTGCCGGTCTTGTGGCAATCACAATCATGTCGCTTTACGAGTACTTCAAGTTCGGCGCCGGCGAGGACAAGAGCTTCGAGGACTGGTTCAAGGAGCTGATCGAGATACCTAAAGCGGATTTCGCCCTCACTACGGCCATAACAGCCATGGCGAGTTCCATGGGGCTTGGTCCTGTTGTGACCGGTATCATCATCTGCGTCTACGGTCTGTACAATGTCGTGGACCTTGTCCGCAAGATGATGAAGACCTACAACTTTGATGCATGAGTGTTTGAATCATATCCTTCGGCACGGATCTCAACGGTCCGTGCCAATGTTTTTTTGCTATTTACTACTTTTCTGCATTTGATAATCAAAAAGGTAGAGAAAGTCTACTTTT
>CADBOI010000105.1 GCA_902796335.1 uncultured Spirochaetales bacterium | reverse complement strand
CGGCATGATTATGCTGCCCATGAGAAAGAAGTCCGGACAAAGTTGAAAAACGGAAATCCGGTAGCCGATAAGCTCAAAGCCATCACCCTATGGCTGGTTCTTCCGCAGGACGTAGCCGACTACATGAGGCTCGGCACACTCCTCAATGAACCGGGCAAGTGGAAACGGCTTGATAATCAGATCAAGAATGCTATTGAGGACGCATATTCGTTCCTTGAATCAGAAGGGATCACTTTGAAAGACGGCATCGTCATGTCCGGTTATTCCGGTGAGGGGTCAACCTGTGTCAATTTCGCCATGCTGCATCCCGAGATGGTTCATGCGGTTGCCGCAGGCGGACTTGCCTGGCATATAATCGTTCCCCTGAAGCAGGTTGATTCCCATAACCTTAACTGGCCTCTCGGTATCAATGACTATAAACAGGTCACAGGCTACAATTTCGACTATGAAAGTTGGAAAAACATCAAATTCTACCTCGACCAGGGACTTCTGGATGACAGGGGAATAAAATACGGAGGCAGATTGGAACAGGCCGGTTTCTCCATAGACAACGAGAGGAGGCTGTGGGATACCTTTGCTTCTGCCATGGCGGAATGCACCCCCAATGCCGAGTTGGTTCTCTACAACAAAGTCGGGCATGCTGCCTAGACCGGTAAAACTGAACAGCCGAACCGCGTGAGCGGAACGGCTGAATCGGAACGAACTGAACGCTGACGAGTCAGCGCAGACTCGGACCTTCAAGTTCAATCAGGAAGTTGCTTTTCGTAATCCTGTCCATGCAGGCATCTGCATAGGTGTCATTTCGGAAAAGATCATACCAGTCTGAACGTGGAATCTGAGCAGCAATTATTGTTGCTTTACGGTTCTCACGAGCATTCAGCACTTCGAAGAGTCTGTGATAGTTCATGGGTTTCTTCTTTGTGTTGACTTCTTCCGAGTAACCGAAATCATCAAGGACCAGAAGATCATAACCGGAGATTGCATTCACATACTCGATGATGGTGTTGGTTGCACTGGCCTGCTGCAGTTCCGCAATCAGGATGTTAGTCGGGATGTACTTCGCAGAATAGCCTTTCATCATAGCTGTAACGGCAAGAGCACAAGCCAAATAGGATTTGCCTGTACCCGTAGCGCCTGTGATTGAAAGAATCCTTGCCTTGGGAATCCAGGAGCACTCACAGAGCGAATCAATCAGATTAAGATCGATCTTGCGCTCTGATCGCTGCAGTTTCTCATCCAGGGTTGCGTCAGGATACTTCAGTGTGGCATTTTTGATGAGCTTGTCCAACTTGTTCTTTTCCCGTTTCTGGACTTCGGCATCAATGGCCTCTTTCAGCCGTTCTTCGAAATTCCGGAATTCATTGTTCGGGTTTGCGAACTGCCGTGCCAGATTCTCTGCCATGGCAGACAACTTGTACTTGCGCAGGATGTCACAGATAGCAACCTGCTCAATATTGAGATTCTTGTAATCAATTTTCATGAGAGGTCCTACCTGTAATTATCCTTGCCGCGGAGATTCTTGTGCTTGAGATTAATGATTACATCCTCCGAATCTTCATCCTCATAGAGAACGGGACCATAAGAGGATTCGGATTTCATTTTCTTAAGCAACTTCATGAATCCTGTGTAGTACACAGTGTTTGACTTCAGACAGGTTGTGGCAACCTCTTCAACAATGTTGTGAGAAGTATCCTCGCATGCCTGCAGAATGCCCATGCAGCTGTTGTAGGCTTGCTCTTCGTGGTCGGACTTTTTGAGCAGCAGGTCAATGAACAGCCACATGTTCTGCCCGAACTTCCTGGCCCATGACCGGTAGAAGGATCCGTCATGCTGATTAATGTTCCGATAATAGAGATGTTCCTTTGGCATGTGCTCGTCCTGAGTCACATACTTCGGGAACGTTGAGTAAACCCTTCTGTGCTCGGCAATCTTACGATTGTACTGATCACATATGATTATTTCATGAAACGTAGCCTTGAGAATTGCAGGCTTGCCATGTAGAGTGTACGATACTGAATAGTAGTGGCCATCATACTCTATGTGGTAATTATCAGGGATGCCGGTAACAACCTTGTAGTCCACAGGTGAGAAACGGGCACCGCTCAGGGGCTTCAGCGCAGGCTTGTCGTACGTTTCAAATAATTCAAGTCTTGAAGCTGAGCGCTTCAGGGTTCGCCCGTTGATGGCATCTACAATTTCACGTGTCCTGCTGTTGATGTCTTCAATGCAGGTGTAGGTCTCCTCCTTAAGCTTTTCAATCAGATGTGTTTCCAGATAGGAAACATGTGATTCAACGGAAGCCTTTCCACGGGGTTTTCGCGGTGGTGGAGGAAGAACAATGGTGCCGTAGAAGTTCTCAAGATCCTTGAACAGAGAGTTGATTGTAAGTCTGTCCTTTGTGTGCTTGGAGATTGCAGTCCTGAGATTGTCCGGAACAAAATATCTGGCTACGCCACCGTAATGTTCAACGGCATCGACAACACCCTTGAGAAACTTGTCAATCTTCTCATCGGTAAAGCATTCTGCAAATACCATACTGCTGAATGCCATTGTTGTAGTGAAGACGTGAACCTTCTGAAGTTCTTTCTCACCCGGAATCTTCAGAAGAGCAGGCTGGTCTCCAACCCAGTCTATGTACATCTTCTCTCCGGGTATGCGTTCCACCGCCATGGAAACATCAGCGTCTCCATAGTGCTCCTTGACGTACCGGTTGTAGTATTCAGTGAATTGAGTCAGCTGGTAACCGTCGGGATGTTCTTCCTTGTATTCATACCAGAGGAACGTGATGTTCACCTTGCTGCCCGGCGCATGTATGCGACGGTAGTATTCACCGAAGTCCGGAAGATCTGCTTTCTTCCGTCTGATCTGCTCCTGTGGATAGAACAATTCTTCCACAGCCTTGGGATCCATGGCTTTCAGGTTCTCCAGTGTCAGACCGGTGTCATCAAACACCCTGATGGTCCGCTCGATTGTTCCCATTCCAATCTGGAAACGCTTCTGGATTGTCCTGAAAGAGAATCCGCGCTGTCGGAACTCAAGTATTCCGACTATTGTGTTGTAGTCTTTCATGGGCTACCTCCTGCACCACATGGTACAGGAAGTGTTCAGTTGTTCCGATAATAATGTTCAGGACTCCGGGATTTGAGCTCAGTTAAGCCGAGATGGAGTGTTCAGCCGTTAGCGAAACCGGTGTTCAATTTTGCCGTTCTAAGCACATGCCCCCGTCCACGAGGATTACATAAGATTCCTGAAGGAAAACGAAGGAGAGGAATTCAAACCTATAACACCCTCAAAAGAAGCCGTGGTTTTGCTTGGGGAGAAATAAGATTGGTTGAGTTTCAAGATAGAAAGGGGATATAATTCAATCAACGGGATTTACACTTCTACTTGCAGCCGTTATCTGCTAAAGGAAGAGCAGACCTGTAATGGTCTTTCTTTTTCTCCAAGTATCAGCGTATTTCTCTTCCTGCTTGTGCAGGACTATCCCAATGGACGTGGATTTATTCCAGCTTGCCTGCGTCCGAAAATAAGAGGCTAAATAGGAGGCAACTATGGTAGCAAATACTATCCGGATCGTTAAAGGAGAGTACAATGACTAAAAGAACCATAAGGAGTTTTTTCAGCAATCCGATATTTGCTAATGACAACGGAGCATGGTGGTTGGGCGATGTTGGTTTTCTTCTGTTCGACAGATCTCTTCTGATGCTTAAGGGTCGCGATTCAGACAGACCCGGACTGTTACTGATACAGCGTATCAAGGACATTCCGTTCTTGGCTTATGAGAAAGACAAAGGCGTGATAGTAGGGTCCAGAAAAATGAAAGCGGAAAGGTAATGTTAGCAGAGAAGTTTGATTCTTATTTATGGAAGCTCTACGATGATTAAAGAAAAACCCTTGTGAGTAACCTGTTACTTCACAAGGGTTTG
>CADBOI010000104.1 GCA_902796335.1 uncultured Spirochaetales bacterium | reverse complement strand
TCTGCTCAGTGAGCCACGTCGAGAAGTATGAAACCGTCCTCGGGGCAGATCGATGCATAGCCGCCTGCGGCCGGAATGCGTTCCGAGAGGTCATGGATTCCGCGTATCTGGGACCATGGGTAGACATATGCCTTGATGGGAAGGTTGTCGAACGCCGCACAGTTGTTTGTCTCCATGTTTTCCAGGAAGGCGACGGCATCCGACCAGTCCAGCCATCTGCCGGATTCGAAGCTTACGAAGCTTTCGCCGGGATTCACGATGCCTTTTGCATAACGCATAATCTGTTCGTCTTTATTCTCACTGCGGCTGTTGTATTCCTCTATTCCTTCCTTGCTCAGGCTGTTGTTGTTGACCAGCGAGTATCTGATTCCGTCTTCTGAGGGAACGCTTTCAAGGACCACGATACTGATTCTTGAACCTTTGGGCAGAAGCAGGTTGCTGCCCAGATTGACTCTGTGGTATCCGGCATAGCGGAATGATTCCGAGACGCTTTCTATAAGAATTCCATCAGTCGGGTTTTTGGCGTTGCTGTTGAGCAGGAAAACGGAGACAGTGACGTTTGTGTCGATATCGCCTGTCATTGCGGAAACATACTGAAGAACGCAGTCTTCCTCGATATCGAAGATGTTCGCACCGTATACAGGATGGTCATACAGCGTGGAGCTGATGATTTCGGAAGGCATGTTGTCATATTCAAGGATGTACAGGGATTCAAGCTTGAAATTGCTTTCGTCAACTACGTAATCGAACGTGGTCGGCATTCTCAGACTCTTGTCATAGTAGGAAAGAAGGAAATAACCGTCGTTTCCCCAGCCTGTACCCCAGCTGTTCTTGACAATCCAGACTCCGTCTGCAGGTGGTCTGCGGTCTTCAGGCCAGTTTTCAGCAGAGAACGAGTCGTCCCATCCCACAATTGTTACCGCATGGGAGGAGTGAACAGCCTCTGAAGTATACTGGGCATAAATTACCGGATCTGATCCCACGAACGACATGTAGGGTGTCTTGTTCTCTTCCTTGACGACGGTTTCAAAACTCTGTCCGAAGGCTATGGACTTGAAAAGCATTGCCAGCTGGTCATGGTCAAGACTGTCCAGGTCATAATAGTCGGCAGGTCTTCCGTTCAGTCTGAGTCTGAACCGGACGAGTTCGCGCAGTTCATCTGCGGAAAGATCGGCAGTATCGACGAATCCGCAGCGGACGTCTATGTAGTATGCCTTTTCCTCTTCAGTTGCCCTGTCATTGTCCTTCAGGCTTTTTCTCAAGCTCTCACGCATCTCCTCCGGCGTTTGCTTGGGGCGGGACTGATCTGCCTTGAAGGCGATTCCGGCTGCTTTTCCTGAAAGAAGCTCGCTCTTGATGGCTTCCGTCCCCGCCGGAACATAGACATAGTTTCCCTGCTCATCTCTGAACGCGGGAGAGGGAAGTATGTTCACGTCCTTCAATTCAAAGCTGACGGCGTAGCGCAGTTCCTCGGGAAGACTCCAGTCTCCGTCCTTTGTGGTGTTTCCCTCCCTGCTTGTATACGGGGCGTATTTTTCATACAGGATTCCTATTCCGGAGGCAAGGCTTGCCAGTGACAGGCAGTAGTTTCCGCCGAAATCAAAACGGTGCCTGTCCTCTGTCATGTAGTGGAGGCCTTCACCGGCCTGGGACTGATCAAACGGGTATTCTCCTTCCGGATAATCATCCGTTTCCGGCAGCGCCGTTGCAGTGAACCATGCAAGGTGTCTTTCGGAAAGGTCCATATCGTTGCCGAATGTCTCCCTGAAAGTGTCCACCGTCATGCCCAGCGAGTTCAGAATACTTGTCTCGCTTGCTGCGATGGTTGCGAAACTCCAGTATGTGCCCCACGGATTCTGCGACTTAACTTCGGTGACGGTTCCCCGTTCCCGGAGGTCGAACTTCGACGGGAAAGTATCGGCAACGGATTTCCATGTGATGCTGGTGTAGAATTTCTCAACATCCTCTCCGGTGGACAACAGCTCTTTAGTGGATTCCTGGATCTTCCGTCCAAGTGTGTCAAGGCCGTTGATTTCCGTTTGGCTGAAGCCTCCGGCCTCCTGTGCTCTTGTGGCACAGCCGGGCATGAAGACCAGAAGCGCAGCCAGCAATATCAGAACGAAAAATGTCCGTTTGCAATCCTTTTTCATAATCGACCTCCGATGGAGAGAATGCTTTTCTGGAAGTATAACCGAGGAATGCCTTGTGAAAAAGCTTCAAATGACTGTGTTGTGTGATGTAGAATACGAAGACAGGGGAGCGATATGATCAAGAAACCGTTTGCTGTCATTGTTCTTGCTGTTGCAACCGTCTTCGTGCTGTGTGCTGCCGGTAAGGAAGTTCAACTGTCGGAGATCAGCGACGAACGCGTACATCTTTTCATGGATGAGTACGCCGGAGACTTTGATCCCGACGAATTTGTCGGTCTGGTGGATACCGTGGACGATATCTTTTTCTCATACGATGACGAATTTGACGAGTACTCCGTTTATATTGTCTATCCTGACGGGAACATGTCGTGGCTTGAATTCCGCTACAGCCAGTTGAACATGTACTACGTGGACCGCACCTTCATTCCTCAGGAAAAACGTGCCGATGCCCTTGAAATCATAAATCTGATCAACTCGGAAGATTATCAGCTGGGAATGGGAATCCTTTTCATGGAAGACGGATTTCTCGGCTGCAGGTATATCGTTCTGGACGATGGAGTGACGGATGCGGGGCAGTGGGCATTCTGGAATTTCTACTGTTTCGAGTCGTACGCCATGAATGCAACGTACGACACACTTCTGGATCTCGGATTATAAGCCTGTTGTTTTTCCCAAATACAACCTGCGCACGTGCCGGATTCAGTCTTCCAAACCGATTTTCAGCGCTTCAGGCGCACATGCCTCGATCTTTTCCTTCGGGATAGATTTGAAAATGCGGACCAGATCAGGGTCGAACTGCGAGCCTGAGGCCTCATCGATGAGTTCAAGTGCCTGTTCGTATCTCTTCGGTTCGTTATAGAACCGGCGCATCGTTATCGCGGAATATGCATCGCATATGGTGATTATCCGGGCTTCGATGGGAATCCTGTCTCCGGAGAGGTGGTAATAACCTGTACCGTCCACGAATTCGTGATGGTAGAGAATCCATGTCCGGATATCATTGAACGATGGAAGGGATTTCAGAATATCCATGGCAATCTTCGGATGCTGGCGCATTACAGACCATTCTTCGTCGGTAAGACCTGACTTCTTGTTGAGGATTCTTTCCGGAACGCCGAGTTTGCCTACATCGTGAAGCAAGGCCGCATATGCGAAATCTACAGGGCTGATCTTGTTTCTGATACCGGGGGGAAGATGGTCGAGAAAACACAGACACAGGTTCTGGACATGGCGGCTGTGTCCGTTCAGGACCGGATCACGGGCTTCTATGATACCTATCAGGGTTTCCGTGATTTCAAGGCTCCTGTCCTTGATTGAGTCCACAAGATGGAACATGAGCTGCAGCATCATCAGCACGTAGATGCTGCCGCCGAAAAGAATTCCTGCGGTAAGAAGGTCAGGATTGCCCAGAACCGCCACACCGATGTAACCGAGGAGGAAAAAAACAAGAAGCACAAGGCCCAGTCTTTCCCAGATGCGGTCCTTGCTTCCGTGCTTTCCGAACATCATGGCATCTGTCGATGAATGCATGAATCTGATGTACCGGACGATATTCACCACCATAATCAGACTGCCTGCCGCTATCATAAAATAGACAGCCGGCAATCCGTTTCCTGACTTCAACAACCCTTTCCCTCCTGTTTCATACCGGAACAGGGAAATTATACTACCGCGTGAAGTGATTGCAAGAGAATTGTCAAGTAAACGTGATACGTGATATGCAACAGGACAGATCTGATTTGAAGAAATACCGGATGAAGGACAGTTGTTGAAGCGAAATGGTGCTATTATAGAAGGTAAAGTAGAGCATATGAGACTATTACGCTTCTTGAAAAATGAATTGTTTTATGCCGGGCTGAGCAGGCAGGAGTTCCGGCAGGTGAGGGAAGCCGTCAGCGAGAGAAACAGGAAATCGATCATCCCCTGGTCGATTATCCTGGCGGTTTTCTGGGTTGTCACTTCTTTCATCTACAGTGCTCCGGAATATGCAAAAGGCAGGACTGTTCTTCTCTGTGCATTTGCAATCTGCCTAATTACGTTGATGTGTGCGTTGTTTCCCATCAAACTCCATAAATGGCTGCTTCTCCCGACGATGTATCTGCTGGAACTGTCCGTTCTGGGGACCGGTATCGGGTTGGCCTTCGTACAGCCGGATCAAAGGGCTGCCACCATGATTGCCTTTGCACTGATGACTCCGGTGTTTTACATCGACCGTACGATTGTGATTATTGCTCTTGAAGCGGCGACATTCATCGTCTATGTCGTTTTCGGCAAAGGGATAATATCTCCCGATGTTTACTCTTGGGGTTGGCTGACACTGGCTTTCTTTTCCGTTGCGGGTGTGCTCAGCGGACATATAATCAACAAGTCCCGCTTTGAAAGATTCGCCTATGCGGATTCTGCAAAGAAGCTGGCCGAAATTGAGAAAAATTACAATGACGAACTTCAGAAGGAAGTCGCCGCCAAAACCGAAAAGATAGTTGCTCTGCACGATAATCTTGTCATAGGTATGGCTACCATGGTCGAAAGCCGTGACAATTCCACCGGCGGCCACATCCGCAGGACGAGCGCCGGTGTCCGTATCCTGACCGAGGCAATCAGGGAAGACGGATCAATGAAACTGTCTGACTCGTTCTGTGAAAAGCTGATCAAGGCGGCACCTATGCATGATCTGGGAAAGATTTCCGTTGACGATTCGATCCTGCGGAAGCCAGGACGGTTCACTCCGGAAGAGTTTGAGGAGATGAAGAAGCATGCGGCGGAAGGAGCGCGGATTGTCCGTGAGATACTCTCCGATTCGGATGACGAAGAGTTTCTGCGGATTGCCGAAAATGTAGCCCACTATCATCACGAACGCGTGGACGGATCTGGTTATCCGGAAAAGCTGAAAGGGGACGGGATTCCGATTGAAGCAAGGATAATGGCAATAGCCGATGTGTATGACGCACTTGTCAGCAAGCGGGTTTATAAGAAGGAGTTTTCATTTGAAGAGGCTGATCGGATCATACTCGAAGGCATGGGGACTCAGTTCGATCCTGCTTTGAGGAAAATTTATGAAGCGGCCAGGCCCGAACTCGAGGCTTATTATGCTGAGGAGCATTCCCGGCTGGCTGACTGACAAGGATGTTATTACAGGCCGGGACAGAAACACGGGCCGTTCATCGCTGTATATTTCAGGTTTAGATATTTTTAATTAACTTGACCAGTGTTCTCGCTTAGGTGGAAAGTTCGCATGGCACTTCATCAACACCAGTGAGTTCTACAATGATTTGAAGGACGAGGGTACAATCATCACAAACATTGCTTATGAAGCTTATGCAGGGGTGAAATACTCTCTGTAACATCTGCTGAATCTATCAGGATGTCCAAGTCTCCTGCCTGAGCAATCGGGCAGGAGTTTTTTTATATACCGGTTCAGCTTTTGTCTCTGAGCAGCGCTGCAATGCCGGGGTATTTGTTACCGTGGTATGATGTCAAAGTAAGGTCTTTGCTTTCGAGCAGTTCAAAACCGAAAACAGTTTCAATAATGTCTGGAGTAAACAAAGGGAAGACTTCGTCGGACCATTTCGGACTGCGTGCCCGGTACATGCCTCCGCAAATCGGATACAGGCCGTCACTTTCATCCGGCTTGAAGTCCACAACAAAGATACAACCTCCTTTCCTGAGGACTCTCTTCACCTCGCTTAATATGAAGTCAAGCATACAAATTCGGTCCTGAGAAATACTATCAGAATGTTATTGAACCTTCTATGAAGTGAAGTTCTATGACAGTCCTATGACACGCAAAGAGTGTAAAGAAGAGGAAAGGCAGGTCAGATCAATAGTAGATATGGTGTGCCATAAAATCGGCTTCATCTGCTCCTCAGAGTTCGATTTCCAGGATGAGCGCTATGAACTTCTGGACGGCATTGATCTGTACAACTCATGAAAGACAGCATCTGAATTGCGGAATATCCTATACTTCCTTGTAAACTCTTACATAATCAACATAAAAATGCGCAGGAAGCTGCTTTGGTACAATTGAACCGGCCCATTTCCCGTATTCGGCAGTTATCTTCAGATAGCATGGAACCTGACATGTTCCCTCACCATACACATCTCCCGGCATGTCAAAGACAAGATGTTTTTTATCAGTTCCGTCCATATAAAGCTTGTAGCCGTCTTTATCCCATAAGAACCACAGGTCATGGTAAGTGCCGTAAAAGCTGTCGTTAATGCTCTTGCCTTCCGGGTGCTTGCTCTTCAGATTTTTACCGTATCCGTCCCAGTGGATAGTCGTGTAATAGGCTTTGTCGTGCGGAACTACTTCGATTATATCGATTTCAGCTCCGTCAACTGCGCCGTTTCCGACGGTTGCATCACTCATTCTGTCTGTCATGAGCCAGAACGCATACCAGAGACCTTCTGCTTTTTCCACCTTGAAGCGAATGTTGTAAAGTCCGTAAGCCTGTTCAAACTTTCCGCGGCTTCTGATTCCGCCGCTTACCGGTGTTCCGTCATCTTCCAATTTACAGGTTATGACGTAGTTTCCGTTTTCGAAAGTGCTGCATTCATTGTTCCACCAGCCGCCCGCATCCTGACGTTCCTGCTGAGGACAATACTCCCAGTTGTTTGTATCGGGCTTTCCGGATTCGAACTCATCGGAAAAGGTGCATGTGTATTTTTTGCCGTTGAATGAAATTGCTGTTTCACCAGAGCAACAGCACAGGAACGGT
>CADBOI010000103.1 GCA_902796335.1 uncultured Spirochaetales bacterium | reverse complement strand
GCCGGGAAAAAAAGGCAGGCAAAAAGGACGAAGACACTTATGAACAATGCTCCCAGCACGGAATAAGTGAATGCGGCGTTGGCCTTGCCCCTCTCACCTCTTCCTATGGCCTTTGAGCATATGATCTGGCTTCCGGCTGCGAACGAGGCGGCCATCAGAAGAACGGCGCCGATGAAAGGGCCCAGCAGAGCGACAGCGGAATAACTTACGTATCCCACCAATCGGCTTGTGATGATACCGTCGATGATCGGAGCAAGAACGCCTGTGACCTGTGTGAATATCATGGCAAACGCCACGGCGGAGAACATGTTGGAGACAACGTTCCTGCTTCTGAAACTCACGTCTCTTCCTCTTCCTCATCGACAATGGAATACTCGTCCTCGTCGGACAGGTCGTTGTCTTTCATCTCATCGTATTCATCGTCGTAGTCGTCGGCAAGGTTTGGATTCCAGTCCTCAGGACGCTTTGTCAGTGTCATCTCTCCGAAAAGCTCCTTCTGCTCGACAAGGATCATCTTGTCCTTGACAGCCTCAAGAACCGCAAGGAAAGCGCAGATGACGTGCTCCGGAGTCTTTTTCACAAACAGGTCGGAGAACAGGATCTGGTCGTGGCTTTCGAAGAGTTCGGACATAAGGGCAAGCTTCTCTTTCTCTGTGACAGTCTCATAGACGTTGAAAACCTTCTCCTCGATGAACTCATAGCTTTTCATCATCTCCATGAATGTGTTCATCAGGTCTCTGGTGGTAACGTCCTCCCATAGCTCATCGTCTGAGAACGGCAACTGGAATTCGGACGGCTTTCTCTGGATCGGAATGTCGCCTGAGGACTCGTTGCCCATAAGAAGCTCGGAGTATTTCTTGTATTTGGAGTACTCGAGAAGACGTTCCACAAGCTCTTCCCTGGGGTCGACGTATTCCTCGCCGAACTCAACCTCAATCGGAAGCATCATCTGGCTTTTGATCCAGATGAGTTCCGCGGCAAGTTTGTAGAACTCAGAAAGGTCCCCCAACCCTATTTCATCCGCATGATGCAGATACTCCAGGAACTGATCGGTGATTTCGGAGATGGGAATGTCATAGATATTCACCTCCGCCTTCTGGATCAGTGCCAGGAGCAGATCGAGAGGACCTTCGAATTTCTCCGTCTTGAATTCAACCATGTCAGATTTCCGTCAGTTCGGACACCTCTGCGGAAGGCTGGCCGTCGGCCACACCCTTGCTGAACATCGCCTGTCTGAGCTTGGAATCGAGCTCGGCCAGAACATCGGGATTCTGCTTGAGGAATGTCAGGGTGTTGTCGCGTCCCTGTCCGATCTTGTCACCGTTGAACGAATACCAGGAACCCATCTTCTCGATGAATCCGTACCTCAGGGCTCCATCCAGGATTCCTCCGGCATAGGAGATTCCCTCGTCGAACATAAGGTCGAGCTCGACCTTCCTGAACGGTGGTGCCACCTTGTTCTTGACGATCTTGACCCTGACGCGGTTTCCGACATACTCATCGGAGCCCTTGCTGATGGTCTCGATCTTCCTGACCTCCATTCTGACGGAGCTGTAGAACTTGAGGGCGTTTCCGCCTGTGGTTGTCTCGGGGTTTCCGAACATGACACCTATCTTCATTCTTATCTGGTTGATGAAGATGATGGTGGTCTTGCTCTTTGCGAGAATCGCGGTGAGCTTTCTCAGAGCCTGGCTCATCAGCCTTGCCTGAAGGCCCATGTGTGAGTCTCCCATGTCGCCTTCGATCTCGGCCTGAGGTGTCAGGGCTGCGACGGAGTCTACAATGATGATGTCCACGGCACCGCTTCTGACCAGTGATTCGGCAACTTCCAGGGCCTGCTCTCCGCTGTCCGGCTGTGAGATCCACAGATCGTCGGTATTGACGCCGAGCTTTTTGGCATAGGAGGGATCCAGGGCATGCTCTGCATCGATGAATGCGGCAATCCCTCCGGCCTTCTGGGCCTCGGCCACGGCATGGAGTGCCAGAGTGGTCTTACCTGATGATTCAGGTCCGTAGATCTCGATCACCCTTCCTCTGGGATAACCGCCCACTCCGAGGGCCTCGTCAAGCATGATGGAACCTGACGGAATGACTTCTATGTTGGCTGCAACGGGGTTGTCGCCTAGTCTCATCAGAGAACCTTTGCCGAATTCCTTGTCTATCTGGGCTCTTGCAGCTTCAAGAGCATCGAGTTTCTGTCTCTGGACATCGATTGTCCTTGTTTCGGTTGTCTTTTCCTTAGCCATATAGGTATCTCCTGTATCTCACCGGATCATTTGTTTATCACTTCATCCGAATCCACCACAAGCGTGACGGGTCCGTCATTCTCATAGCAGACATGCATGTGGGCTCCGAACTGTCCGTGCCGGACTGTGAATCCCATAGCTGTCAGCTCTTTCATGAAAAGCTCGTAAAGCCTGTTTGCATGCTCGGGCTTTCCGGCCCCGTCGAACGAAGGCCTGTTGCCCTTCTTCAGGTTTGCATAAAGCGTGAACTGGCTTACCACCAGTATCTGACCTCCGATATCGGCGACACTGAGGTTCATCTTGTCGTCCGCATCCCTGAAGATCCTGAGCTTGGATATCTTCTCCGCCATCCTGGCGCAGATTCTCTCGTCGTCGGAATCCACCACACCGAGGTAGATCAGTAGACCGTGGTCGATGCTGCCGGTGACATTTCCGTCAACGCTCACGCTTGCATCGCGAACACGCTGGACTACGGCCTTCATCTTCTCTCACCCTGACCTTTGGAGAGCCTGTCAACGAACTCACCCTTGTCCTGGGCGTTGAAGAACGCCGAACCTGTGACCGCGACATCAACGCCGCTTGCAAACACATCGGCAATGGTGCTGTAGTTCACTCCTCCGTCTATCTCGATCAGATAGCCCCTGTCATTCTTCATGTCGGCAAGCTCCCTGACCTTGCCCAGAGTCTCCGGAATGAGTCCCTGGCCTCCGAATCCGGGATTGACGCTCATGACCAGAACCAGGTCCAGCTGGTCAAGATAAGGAACAACGGCAGACACGGGGTTCTGCGGCTTGATCGAAAGACCGCACCCGACTCCGAAGCTCTTGATCGCATCGATGGTCTTCTGGACATCCCTGCATGCTTCCACATGCACCGTGATGTTGTCGCAGCCGGCCTTGGCAAAGTGCTCGATGAACCTTATGGGCTCATCCACCATCAGGTGGGCATCGAAGTAAAGTCCGGAATGGGGTCTGATATCCGCAATGAACTTGGGACCGAAGGTGATGTTGGGAACAAACTGTCCGTCCATCACATCCAGATGAACCCAGTCAGTTCCGCTGTGCTCAATGTCAATAAGCGCACCCCTGATGTCCGAGAAATCCGCGGACAGAACCGAAGGGGCAATGATGATGCTTCTTTCCATGCCTGAATATTACCACATCATGTGACGTTAATAAAGCAAAAGTGAGGCTTTTAAGTCAAATTCCCTTAACACTTCACAAGTAGTTTTATAGATTACTCATCAGATTTTGCATAGTTTACACAAAACAATCTATAAAACCAATTAAAAAACGGGAGACGGCACTAAGTGCGCATCTCCCGCGGATTTATGAATTAACAGCCCGAATGAATCAGCTATGTGTTACGGAGAAGTTCCACCTTCTAAGAACCGCAGCCTTCTCCTCCTCCGACATCTTACCCAGTACTGCACTGTAAAGGACATCGGTTACGAAGATCTGAAGGATTCTGGTAAGTGTCGATCCTGTTCTGAACTCGTAGCCTGAGGCAGGGATCTGGAGCTTGACATCGCCGAGACGTGACAGATGGTTGTGACCGATCTTCGTCAGGGTGATGAGTTTGCCGTTGGAATCCTTGACGGCCTTGGCAGCCTGGTTGACCAGCTGGTCCTCACCGAAGTATGAGATGCCGAATGCAACCATGTCCTCGGTCATAGAATAGGACTGGGCGATCTGCAGGTTGACGTCCTTTGAGTAGATGACGTTCTTTCCGAGTCTTGCAAGCTTGTACTGAAGGTCGCTGAGGATGACTTCAGCGGAACCCTGACCAAGAAGAAGAACGGTGTTTGCCTTGTAGATGACATCGGCCGCTGCATCGACAGTCTTGGGATCAAGGACTGACTCGAGGTTAGCAAGGTTCTTGCTGGTGAACTTGATGTACTGGATGATCAGGTCCTTGGTGTTAAGACCGGAATCATAGAAGTTCTCCATTACCTTCTCCGGTTCCTCGTCCTTGCCTTCCTTTGAGAAGACCTCACGGGAAAGCCTGATCTTGAAATCGGAATATCCGTCGACGTTCAACCTTTTACAGAGCCTGACAACGATTGCCGGACTGGAACCGGCTGCCGCCGAAAGCTCGGTCATGGTCATGAACAAAGGAGCCGACGGATTCTGGAGAACATAATCCGCTATTTTTCTTTCAGAAGAAGGAAGTTCCTTCTCTATCTGCTCAATCAATGTAAGGAAACTCTGCATGTTTTAATTGTATACCATCCCTGTTTAATTGTAAAGATTTTTTCAAAAGAGAAAAAATTTTTTATTTCATCTAAGGGATTCATAATTACCACCCAACCCCACTAAATCAGTTTACCACTATTTTCCCGATTAGACAAACAGGCATTGATTGAAAAGCATTTCGGTAGTATATTTATAGTATAACTGACTACCCGATATCCGAGCAGACCATGGTCTGCCCGGTTTTGTTTACGTCAGATGACAAGGAGAATTATTATGACCGCAACAGAAGTCAGAGACTTGATCAGCAACGATTTATGGCAGGCAACCAGCACTGCGGCAGTGGGCGTGAAGGAATTCCAGGCCCTGGATGATGCTGCCTCAAAGCTCGTCGAGGCGGAAGATAGACAGGAATTCAAGGCTTACTGTGACGAATGCCTTGAGGACAAGGAAAGAAACTCAATAGCAGTTAGATACCTCGCCACCGTCACAGGCCGCCATCCCATGGATGACAGACACATCTTCACAGTTCTGGAGCAGTACTACGAGGCTTCCAAGTGGAATGAGGTCATCTACATCGGAAACAGGATCCTCAGCTTCAACGAGAGCTCATATGCCCTCAAGGTCCTTGCCGAGTGCTATGCCATCAACAACATGGAAGAGAAGAAGATCCAGACATGGGAGCGTCTGGTCAAGGTCGATTTCGACGAGACCGAGGTCCTCTACAAGCTGGCCGACTACTATGACAAGAAGGGAGAGACCTCGCTGGCCCTCAACTACTACAGGAGCATCATCAGAAGGCACATCAAGGTGCACGACCTTGCCGCACTGAAGAACGTCTGGGAGAAGGTCATGGGCCTGAAGGGCGACAATTCCGAGTACCTGATCAGCCTCGCATCCAAGATCGCGGACTCCATGGGAACGGAAAAAGGCGTCTTCTTCCTCAAATCCATCTATGACAAGGGCGGATTCGACATCAACACCAACATCGAGATCCTCAAGAAGATCATCCGCTTCGCACCGCATGACACGGACACACGTGACAAACTTGTCGAGCTGTGGAAGGAGAAATACAAGAACAACCCGAGACTCGAGTACTGTCTCAACAACACGGGAATCCTCGACGACTACCTCAACCTCAACACAGCAATCGAGAACTTCGAGAAGCAGATCGAGTTCGTGGAGGGAGCATTCGTCTTCCATGAGACATGGAAGCTCGGAAAGATCACACAGATCTCCAAGGACGAGATGCAGATCCTCTTCAGAGGCAAGGGAACCCACACCATGAGCTGCAAGATGGCCTATTCAAGCCTGCGCGTGCTTCCCAAGAGACACATCTGGGTACTTAAGGTTGCATTCCCCAAGGAGCAGCTCGCCGCCAAGTTCATGGACAAGGACAACGTAGAATGGGGCCTGAGGATCATCCTCGAGTCCTACGGCAACCAGGCATCACTCAAGCAGATGAAGGCCGAGCTTGTTCCGTCTGTTCTTTCCGACAAGGAATGGTCCACATGGCAGACAGCCGCAAAGAAAGAGCTTTCAACGAACCCCTACTTCAGCATCAGCGACAGCGCCGCGGATGTCTATGTGCTGCGTTCGACCCCGATCACATTCGAGGAGAAGGCCCTCACCCAGTTCAAGGGAACAAAGGACTTCTATGACAAGCTCAAGATCATGAAGGACTTCATCGCACAGAAGGGAGAGACCGACAGCGACGAGTTCCAGAGCATGGTCAGCTACTTCGAAGGCAAGTCACAGACCTCAGGTTCGGAGGCTCCGGTTGCATTCCTGGTCCTCGACAACCTCAAAGAGAAATACGGAATGTCGTTTGTCCAGACCTACGGACAGTTCATCGATTACTACAACAGGATCGACGAGACAAAGGCATTCTTCGTGTCCATCCAGGATTCCGAGCTCAAGAGAAGCTTCATCGAGAACGTAATGACCTCTGTGGATAACTGGCAGGATGTGCTCATCTCGCTCTACCCTGTCTACATGACAACCTTCATCGCAGACTGCATCAGAAAGGGTCCGAAGAAGAACGTCATCTACAAGATCCTCGCCAACGCAGCCGAGAACTGCAAGGAGAATCCCGATTTCTTCCTCTATCTGGTCAAGACATTCAACGAGAAGGACTGGGCAAAGGCAAAGGTCTCAAGCGAGGCTCTTCTGATCACAAAGCTCTCCCTGCTCTCCTACATCAACAGGAAGATCTCCAACGCAACCGATGTCGCTGACAACAAGAAGCGCCAGAAGCAGCTTGTCTCAAGCCTGTTCACCGAGGACAGGGAGGTCTACAAGTACCTGGAGAACGCAGATGCCTCCGAGGCACAGAAGATCTACTCCATCCTCAAGGGAATCACGGACCTAGAGAGCGAGCGTCTTTCCGTCAAGCACTTCATCTCCTCCAAGTTCGAGGACTGGGAGGCCATAACCGGAGACAACCCTGACAAGGCAATCGACAAGAAGAAGATCATCCCCAAGGGACTTCTGTGCACCAAGGCGATGCTCGAGGCCAAGAGCCAGGAACTCGACCACATAATGAACGTCGAGATTCCCGAGAACTCCAAGGAGATAGGAACAGCCAGAGAGCTCGGAGACCTCAGGGAGAACTCAGAGTACCAGTACGGCAAGGACAAGCAGAAGAACCTCAACTTCCTGATGAACAAGCTCACGGACGAGATCTCAGTGGCCCAGGTCATCCTGCCGGAGAACGTGGATACCCAGTATGTGTCATTCGGAACAAAGGTCACGTTCCACGACAACCTCGCAAAGAAGGATGTCACCTACTCTCTGTTCGGACCGTGGGAATCGGATCCAAACAAGAACATCCTCAACTTCAAGGCTCCGCTAGGACAGGCCATCTACAACATGGAAGTCGGCGAGACAAGGAAGTTCAACATCAACGGAGTCGACTACGACTACACGGTCAAGTCGATCGAGGTTGCCGAGTTCTGATCAGATCAGATTCAGCAATGAACGCACTTCGGACTTTGTAAAAGGTCTGAAGTGCTTTTTTTTGTCGGAATCATCAAGAATGGATGCAGGATCGAGCCACTGTAGCTCATAGAATTCGTTGGGGACAAGCTTCTGGTCGAACGACGGAATGCTGAAGAAGAATGTGGTCCAGCTGAAGAACGGAAGCTTTAAGGTCCATTCCCCCAGGTAGGAGGCATCGAGCTTGGAGAAATCCACCGCGGTCTCCTCCCACATCTCCCTTTTGGCTGTGGAAAGGTCATCGGAATCAAGGGCCTTGTCCCTGCCTCCGCCGGGAACGCACCATGTGCCGTGGAACGGAGTGTCCGATCTTCTGCCCATGAGAATCTTTCCGTCAAGAATCAGGCCAATTCCGGCACCATGGTAGGGAAAACGCATCTTACCTCACGCAACGGCCGCCGTTTGCATAGAAACGTGCCAGATAATCCTGCTTGAAGGACAGAAAACGGTCCTCCTCGATAGCCTTTCTGGCTCTGAGGACGAGGTTGTAAAGGTACGTGAGGTTGTGCTCGGTGGCAAGCATTCCGCCAAGCATCTCGTTGCATTTGAACATATGGCGCATGTAGGCAAGCGAATACTCGGTGCAGGCCCGGCATGTGCAGCCTTCCTGTATGGGACCGTGGTCGAACTCGTTGAAGGACCTTGAGAGCGTGAGCATGCCGTCATCGGTGAACACGCTTCCGTTTCTTGCCGTACGGGTCGCAAGAACGCAGTCGAAGAGGTCTATTCCGTTCTCCATGGCCTCAAGGATGTAGTCGGGAGTACCGATTCCCATGACATAGCGCGGCTTCTTGTCCGTGATGTTGTCCGCTGTCAATGCGAGGAAGCGGCCGAAATCCTCCTTGGACTCACCTACCGAAAGACCTCCGATCGCAATGCCGGGGAAATCCATCTGGCTGATGGTTCTGGCGCTCTTGATCCTCAGGTCCTCGTAGAAACCTCCCTGGACTATGCCGAACAGGTTTCCCCTGAAGGCTCTGCCGGTACGGTCAAGAAGGCTGTCGCGCCTGACAATGGCACGCTCCGCCCACAGGTGGGTGATGTCCATGGCGTTGAGGGTCTCCCTCCAGGAGATTCCGGGTGCCGAACAGACATCCAGCATCATTGCGATGTCAGATCCGATCACCTGCTGTATGTCCACGACCTTCTCCGGAGTGAAGATGTGCCTGGAGCCGTCGATATGGCTCTGGAACCTGACACCTTCCTCGTGGATGCGTCTGAGCTGGCTGAGTGAGAAGACCTGGAATCCGCCGCTGTCAGTGAGTATGTTTCCGTTCCAGTGGCTGAAGGCATGAAGTCCGTCGAACGTCTTCAGGACCTCCACTCCGGGTCTGAGATAAAGATGGTATGTGTTTCCAAGAATCAGGTTGTACCCTATCTTCGCAACATCGTCGTGGTGAATACCCTTCACCGTTCCGTTGGTCCCGACGGGCATGAATGCTGGAGTCCGGACGACTCCGTGCGGAAGCTGGATCTCACCGGTTCTGGCCTTGCAGTGTCTGTCCTGATGATGGAGTTTGTAGATCAGTTTTTCCATGACAACCTCACTGTCTTACGAGGAACGCCCTCAGAAGCGCTGACACCAGGATAACGGCGAAGAATGGAATCAGAGTCCCCAACGCCGGGGCGATGACACCCTGGTCGGCAAGCATGATGGTGATCATGCGTACGACGTAGTAGACAACCGCAATGCAGATGGAGCCGACAAGTGAGAAGAACAGGACATTCTTCTTGAATCTGTAGGTGATGCTGCAGGCTATCATTATCATCACAAGAGGTGTCAGACAGCCGAGAACCCTTTCATAGTACTTCGTGGCAAGACTTGCGTACTCCTCGGGATTCAGACCCTTCATCCTTGAAAGGTAGTCTCTGGCAAGCCTGAGTGACATGCTGGATATCTCGTTGGAGACATCGCGGAAGAGCTGAGGCTCAAGTTTAACCACATCGCTTGTGAATTCGGTGCGGTACTCAACCCTGACGGTCGTTCCCTCGGGATAATAGGAATAGGCATCGTGGAATGTCCACAGACCGGTTTCGCGGTCATAGGTCGCCTTGTAGGCATCGGTGCGGCTCTGAAGACGGGCCTGGTCGTCGTTCTGGATCAGGGTGACGTCGTACAGGGTCTGCTCCGAATCGGAATAGACTCCGGCATAGACCATATAGCCGCTCTGCATGTCGCTCAGGGCTATGTTCTGGTTGTTTCCGTTCGTAGACGTGTTCGTGATGTTGTCCATTATGACGGTCTTTCTGTTGGAGAAAGGAATCGCAAGCACCTCGTTGGCCGCAAAGTGGCAGACGGATACAACGACACCCATGATGATCACGGGAATGACAAGCCGAAACAGGCTCACACCGGAATCAAGGACAATGAGGATCTCGTTGCTCGAATGCATTGCGGAAAGCTGGAACGATACGGCGAACAGAAACGAAGGCCCGATGGCAAGCAGAAACGCCTCGGGAAAATAATACACCGTGATGGACAGAGCCTTGGCGAAACCCACGTTGTGGTTCATGTAGGTGTCAAGATTTGCAAAGAGATCCACACCCATCAGAATCAGACTTGCGAGAAGTGCCGTGGCCACAGCGACCTTGAGGACGGAAAAGATTGTGTATCGTCTGAGAACATGCAAGCTCATTTGCGTACCCTCAGAAGCAGATACAGGCCTAAGACAAAGACCACAAGGTTCGGTACCCACAGGAAGATTGCAGGATGAAGTGCGGAAGATATGGCCTTCACGTGCATGTAGTAGATGAAGAACCAGTAGACCACGGCTACGAACATGGACATTCCGAATCCTATCAGCCTTCCGCTCTTCACATGGAAGAACGATATGGGGAACGCCATGAAGACAAGGAACGTACATGCCAACGATAGAGCCACCTTCTTCTGAAGCTCGCTTCTGTAGTACTGGTAGTAGAAGCTGTAGTCCTCCGACGTCTTGGACCTGAGAAGCATCTCCGCCCTGTCCAGAGCACCTGTGACATCGCTTTCCGTTCCCTTCTCCAGATTCTTCAGGGAAATGGCCAGCTCTGTCGCATCCTTGCTCACATTGTGCTGCCACTGGTCCTTGATGGATATCTGCTCGGCCTGTCTTTCCACAACGGCTTCCTTCAGCTGTCCGATGGACATCTGTGAAGGTGTTATGCTCACCAGACCCGAGGCATTTGCGCTCAGGTCCAGGAACAGGGTCATTGAATCGGAAGAACCCAGCGAGTAGTCATCCAGAGCAGATGAATCGGTGACCATGACCCTCGGGTCCTCAAGGTCCAGCCTGTATAGGAAACGGTTGATGTCTATGAGGGTGATTCTGCCTTTTGAGGCGGAGATGACCCTGCTGTCCTTGGTGTTCGTATCGTCGAAGACCAGGACATCGTTTATCTCGTTGCCCTCCACCACGCCGTTTGAGATTACACGTTTCCCGAAACGCGTCGAGCTGTAGCTTTCAAGCTGCAGCGTCGGGACGCTCTGGAGGATCTGGGCATACTTTTCCTTGTAGCGCTGGGTGGTATAGGGAATCATCCTGTCGGCGATCATGAGAGTCGCAAACGACAGGACAACGGAAATAGCTATAATCGGTATGAAAACATTCCTGATGTGTATTCCGCTTGAGCGGATTGCAAGTATCTCGTTCTGGGACGAGAGGTTGCCTATGACCATGCTGGCCGATGCCAGAGAGCTGAACGGCATGGTGTACATCAGGAACTGAGGGATTGAGAACACGACGAGAAGAAGGACATCGGAAACCCTAACGTTCTTCAGAAGTATCTTCTGGGCAAGGACGAGGATCTGGTTAACGAAGAAGATGAAGAAGAAGAAAAGGAACGCGACGATGAAGGAAAAGATGTATTCCTTTCCCACATACGTGTACAGACGTCTCTTGCTTCCTATTCCCGATCTCATTCAAACCCGTCCTTTCAGATTCCTGTCGAGCCGAAGCCGCCCTCTCCCCTTGCCGTCTCGTCAAGGGACGTGACGACTGTGAACGAGGCTGTCTCATGTCTTGCAACGACCATCTGGGCGATCCTGTCTCCGTCCTTGATGACAAACGGAACATCCGAATGGTTGATCAGAATCACCTTGATCTCCCCCCTGTAGTCTGAATCGACCGTTCCCGGAGAATTCAGCACGCTTATGCCGGACTTGGCGGCAAGTCCCGAGCGGGGACGCACCTGTGCCTCGTAGCCTGCGGGAAGGGATATCCTCACACCGGTGGGGACCATGGCCCACTTGTGGGGCTCTATGGTCATGGTAAGGCCAATACCAAGACAGGCGCAGAGATCTGCGCCTGCCGCCTGGCTGGAGCCGTAGACCGGAAGTCTGGCCCCTTCATTCAACTGGACTTTGATTTCGACAGTGTCAGTCTTCACTTATCTTCGGTCCTCGGTTTTCCTTCGCGCTTCTCGCGGCCGCCGAACGGTCTTCCGTGGGGTTTTCTCTCACGGTCGCCGCCGAAAGGCTTTCTTGCCGGAGCCTTGCTCTCTCCGTCGGGATCGATTGCATCGATGTATGAAAGGCTCAGCCTTCCGCCTGTACGGTCGATCTCGATCAGCTTGACAGGAATGACCTGTCCGACCTCGAGGACATCGGAGACGTTCTCGACTCTGGTCCTTGCCAGCTTGGAGATGTGGCAGAGGCCTTCCTTGCCCGGCAGGATCTCGACGAATGCGCCGAAGTCCATGATTCTCTTGACTGTTCCCTGATAGATCTTGCCGACCTCTGGCTCCTCGATGATGGCCTTGACCATCTCAAGAGCGGCCTGAGCGCATGCTGTGTTCTTGCCGTAGAT
>CADBOI010000102.1 GCA_902796335.1 uncultured Spirochaetales bacterium | reverse complement strand
GCAGGACATGCCGTTTCATGGAACTGGGTATCCAGTCTGAAGCTTTCTGCCGTTCCGCCTGAGCCCGGAAGCATGATCACCACGGGCGATCCTTCGGGGCTTTCAGGCAGATCCACTATGAATTCATGCCTAACACCATCGCATGTGCATGTATAGCGGTTGTGAGAAGTAGGTGAAATGTCCTCAAGGTTGGCTTTTGTAACGCAGCTTGACATAAGCACCAGCAGGACTGCTATCAATAATGGCAGCACTGTTGTTCTGGCATGGTTCTCTCTCATGTCTGAAAGTATAACCCAGCTGTATGCCTGATTACAGAGGAAAGTGAGATGGCTCTACTTTCTCATATGCGAATCGCGGATAAGGGTCCTCGGTGACGTAGATTGTTCCGCACCTGACAAAACCGCTTTTTTTAAGCAGATTCTGCATGACCTTGTTGTCCGGATGCGTGTCGATCCTCAGATGGTGGCACTGTTCGAATGCCCATTCCATACAGAATTGTCCGATGCCTCTGACTGTCCCGTCGCTTGCAATGCGGTGGATTACTCCATAGGCTGAATCGTCTGTCCAGGCTCCGTCATATATTGTCCGGTATGTCGGTTCTATGTCTTTCCCTGATATGAAATAAAATGTCCCAACAATCCGGCCGTCGGACAGGCAGACGTAACTGTTTCCTTCCGAAATGTCCTGTCTGAGCAGTTCCTCAGGCGGCCAGTTCTTCGATGCCCACTGGTTTGCATTGCCGTTCTCTTTCATGAACAGCCTTGCCTTGGCATAAATCGAGAGCAGGGTGTCCAGATCCTTTTCTGTGGTCTTTCTGATTGTCAGCATCTTCTCGTCCTTCGATTGTGACGATAACCCGATTGAAAATGCTTGGCAAGACTCTGTCTTCCATCCCGATTGTGTATTGGCTGTCAATCAGCTGTGGGTTGCCTGTGCAGCGTTATGCACATGCCAGGCGGGGCGCGGGATTGCCATGGCGCCCGATGCCTGAGGCTTGTGCATAAGATGCCGATGCACGGGCCACACACCGGCTTATTGACGGCCTATACACCATGAGAGGATTCTCTGGAACCCAATGCTCGACCGCTCTTGCATAAATGCATGAGCGCAAGAGCATTTTTTGAGGTCTGAAAAACAAGCCAAAAATTAATTCATTGTAATATAAGAAATTGATTTTATAAATGACATGAGCGTCAGAGCGTCGGAGCGCAAGAGCGGTCGAGCATCATTGGAGTAATTAATTGAGACTAAGGATTATTTGCAGAAAACCTATTTGAAAACAGAGAAAACGAGTTTATAGGTTATTGCGTAGAGGCAGTAGGTGATGAGAACGCCGAAGGGTAAGCCACTTGAATGGGAAGAAATGCGTGTAGATCAGAATAAATCTGAATGTGTTCCTGTATAACAGAGTTCCAGAATCAAACAGTCATTGATTATCCTATAAATTAGAAGCCAGCCAGGAAGGATGTGACATTCGTGCAATCCCTTGTACTTCTTCCCAATAAGGATGTGGTCATGATATCTATCATCCAGCTTTTTCCCGGCCAATAGGGTTTCGACAACCTCTTCAAGAAGATCGAGGTTGTATCCACGTTTTTTGAGAATTTTGTAATCTTTTTTGAAGCTGTTGGTGAATCTGAGTTTAAGCATTCAACCAGGCCTTGGCTTCTTCCATACTTGAGAACTCAGGACTGAGATTCTTCGGATCTTCTGCTTCTTTCAGGCGCTCAAGAATCAGTTCGTCCCTTGTCTTTAGTTTTGTGCTGATTGGAAGTCCTTCTTCTCTTATTGAGGCACGAAGGAACATATTGATTGCAGCAGACATGGTGATGCCCAAAGCATCAAAAATGGCTTCCGCCGAAGTCTTTACTTCTTCATCAACTTTGCAAGTAATTGTACACATAGTATTACCTTTTATATTAAAAGTAATACTTTTCATGTAAGTTTTCAAGGAATTTTTGAAATGGTCTATATTCGACTATTGATTCGTATGGACAGACAATACTATTGGGTGATTGGATGTCGGTTTGATATTCCGAGCATGCTAATCGTTCAATCCAATTAGTTTTCTCCACATGGCTGGTTTGTGTTTCCTCAATGTGTTATTCTACCTTATGGGGAAATCATAATTGAAAGTCCGGTTGCGGTTTGCTACGGGACTCGGGAGAGGATGAGCATATCATGAAGGAAAAGATATTGGAAACCTTGGTTGCCGATGGTGCCGAGGATTTCGAACAGTTTCTGCACAACAACAGGAACAAAGTGGATATCGCACTGAACCGTATACTCTGGTACGTGATTCTTGTTGGGCCGGCGATTGCTCTGGGTATTCTGGCAGGTGTTTTCAAACGTACTTCCTATTCGGCCTGTGTGGTCATTTCCGTCTCGATGCTGATATGGGCTTCGGTAGACAAGATGATCCTCAAGAGGATGCCGCACAGCTTCGTGCCCGGAATCCTGGCATTGGGTGGGATGGAACTTCTCATCTGTTTCATGAATTGCTCTCATATCTCCATCCGCCTGACATGGTTTCTGGTTCCTCTGCTCAGCCTGCTGTTCTGCGATGCCAAAGCCTACATCGGCGTATCCATCCTAAATTACATCGTGATGGGTATCAGCACATGGCTGGAAGCCACCCACTATGCGGAGATACGTACTGATTTCGCTACACCGCTTGGTGGTTTCATCAACATTTTCGCAGGGTGTACGATAGAGGCGCTTGTCATGTTCGCTGCCGGGTATGCCCTCGAAAAGGCCACAAACGGCTATTACCGCATTATGATCGGCAAATACAAGGAAGCCCAGATTCAGCATGAGCAGGTTCGTGAGCAGCTGCAGATTCTGGAGTCCATGTCCGAAATCTATGATTTTGTGAACCTCATTGATTTCACCGAGTCTACGGAGATGTCCCTCCGCGAGAAGAACCTCCGAAAGCTCGTCATCAAGAAGGGGCAGGACCACACCCATATGACTCAGGGCCTCAGAGGCCAGATTGTCCCGGATATGGTTGACGATTTCTGGGCATTCACAGACATTACCACCGTTCCCAAACGTCTGGTCAACCGCAGGAGCATAGCAGGGGAGTTCATCAACATCCATACCGGATGGTTCCGCGCCCAGTACATCAGGGTCAAGGGAGAGATGAACCGTCGCCCCGATGTTGTTATCTACACAATCCAGAACATCGATTCCGACAAGCGCAAGGAAGAGCATCTGATCCGCATATCGATGACGGACGAACTCACCAGATTGTTCAACAGACGCTGTTATGAAGAGGACATAGCGGAGATTGAGAAGAAAGGTCTCGGAGAGAATCTGGCTCTGATCTCGGCAGACGTCAACGGGCTTAAGACCGTCAACGACAAGATGGGCCACGCTGCCGGCGATGAGCTGATTATCGGAGCGGCTACATGTCTTCTTTCCGCAATAGGAGCGTACGGCAATGCTTACCGCACCGGAGGGGACGAGTTCATGGCGATTGTCCATACTTCCGATTGTGAGGCCATTGTCAGGGATATCCAGAACAGGACGGCCGCCTGGCATGGCGCAATGGTGAAGGGAGTCTCGATCTCCGTCGGCTACGCTTCCCATGCGGATTATCCGGATGCAACAATCGCAGAACTGGAAACAATCTCCGATCAGCGCATGTACGAGGACAAGGACAGATATTACCAGAGGTCCGGCAAGAACCGCAGGCAAGAGTAAAGGTTTGTACTAATGCGTATGCATACCATCCATACTAAAACTTGATTGGTTGTATCCTGTGTATTACATTTGAGATACGTATTAAGGAGACATTGTTGAATGAGTGAAAAAGAACAGATTTTAGAAGCCATGAGAAAAGCCGGAGTGCCCTTGAACGCCGGTAAGGTCGCTGAGTTGACAGGATTGGACAGGAAAGTCGTTGACAAGGCATTTGAAGCAATGAAAAAGGACGGTTCGATTGTTTCACCTGTAAGGTGCAAGTGGGAACCGGCTGTGAAATGACAGTATAGTTGTCTGTATGACCGGCATACCTCCGATGAGGCATGCCGGTTTTTTT
>CADBOI010000101.1 GCA_902796335.1 uncultured Spirochaetales bacterium | reverse complement strand
GCTTTCTTCATGCCTTGTATCTCCTACTAAAATGCCAAAATCACAGGACAGGGTCATGAACAAGCAGTCGTCAGCTACATCATCAACCCAATCCATTGCATGTCAGTATAACATGTTTTGTAAAATAAAACATAAAGAAAAAAACGAGCCCGATTCTTCTGAACCAGGCTCGTATTAATTTATCAGAGTTTATCAGATCTTACCCAAGGCCTTGAGGACCTTTTCCGGGGTCATCGGCCAGTTTCTGATCCAGACACCGCAGGCATCGTGGATGGCAATGCCGATTGCGGGGGCCGCACCGTTACAGGCAATCTCGGAGATTGACTTGGCGCCGAACGGACCGAACTTGTCGTTGACGTCGATCAGAACAGCCTTGAAGTCCTCAGGGGCCTCGCTGATCATCGGAACTCCGTAGTCGGTCATGTTGGCGGTAAGGCATCTGCCCTCCTTGTCCAGGACCATGTCCTCGTACAGCGAATGACCGATCGATTTCATCACGGCACCGTACATCTGACAGAGTGCGACCTCAGGGTTGATCGGAGTTCCGGCATCCTGGAGGGCGTAGAACTTCTGGACCTTGATCTCACCTGTTCTGGTGTTGACGGCAACCTGAGCGAAGTGCGCACCGTACGGGACGGAAGAAGCCGTCGTGACGAATGTGCCGTGGGCGACCATCTGTCCGTGTCCGCCTCCGCTGCATGCCGTGTGGGAAAGGACGGAATAAGGAAGGACCTTGCCGGTCTTCTTCGAACAGACCTCACCGGGAGCCCTGAGCTCGAGGTCCTTCTCGTCCTCCTCCATCTGGTATGCGGCTTCCTTGAGGATCATGTCCTTGAGCTTCTGGGTTGCGACAACGGAGGCGTTTCCGCTGAAGAACGTTCCGGACGATGCATAGGCACCGGTATCGAAGGCACATGAGTCCGTATCACCCGAGTTGACGGTGATCCTGTCCATGGGCAGCTTGAGGATTTCGGAGACGATCTTGGCCGAGATGGTGTCAAGACCGGTTCCGATGTCGGCTCCGCCGCTGTTGAGGATGACGGTTCCATCGGTCTCAAGCTTGGCGATGGCCTCCGAGTGGTCAAGTCCGGGAAGACCAGAGCCCTGCATGATCATGGCAAAGCCCTTTCCGATCTTCCAGTCCGGATCGTCGGAGACTTCCTTCTTGCCCCAGTTGATCATGTCGCAGCCCTTGCGGACGGCCTCGTCCAGACCGCATGATCCTACAGGAACAACAGCACCCTCACGGCCTTCTCCAAGACCCTTGAGGATCTCGAGCATGTAGCCTTCCTCGACGTGGTTCTTCAGGACCATGTCCTTGTAGTCGATACCCAGCTTGTCGGCAAGCTCTGCCATGGCCATCATCAGACCGTATGTTCCCTTGGGGGTACCGTAGCCCTGATAAGCGCCTGCAGGAGGCGTGTTGGTATAGAAGACCTTCAGGTCATAACGCATGTTGTCGCACTTGAACAGCGGCAGTGTCTTTGAACAGCTGTTCATCGGGACGGTCAGACAGTGGTTTCCGTAAGGTCCTGTGTTGGCACAGACCTCCATGTAGATTCCTGTGATCTGTCCGTCCTTGTTTCCGGACATCTTCACATGGACTCTCATCGGGTGGCGTGTCGAGTTGGCGATGAACTCCTCTTCTCTTGTGTTGTGGCAGAAGACAGGTCTTCCGGTCACGAACGAAGCATAGCCTGTGAGGTCCTCGATCAGGATGTCCTGCTTTGAACCGTAACCGCCGCCGACACGTGTCTTGATGACATGGATCTTGTTCTCGGGAAAGCCAGTGACCCATCCGATGATTCTCCTCACATGGTAAGGAACCTGTGTGGAGGCATGGACGATCAGTCTTCCGTTCTCCATTCTGGCAAAGCAGACGTGGGTCTCAAGCGGAGTGTGCTGGATCTGGCTTGTCTGGTATGTGGCCTCAACAACGGCATCCGAATGTGCGAACGCCTCGTCCACGTTTCCGATCTCACCCTTGTTGGATGCGGCGATGTTCTTGTGGATGTCCGCATGGAGCGGGAACTGGTAGATGACCTTGCCCTCCCTGGGGTCTCCGGCAAGCTTGTTGTACTCATCCAGGTCTGCAGGGGCTCCGGCCCTGTACTCCACAATTCCGTTGTGGACAAGCGGGGCTCCGGGTGCCATGGCCTCCTCGACCGTGAAGACGGCGGGAAGAACCTCGTACTCGACCTTGATCTTGGAGCAAGCCTCTTTGGCGGCCTCGAGGGTCTCGGCGATGACTGCGGCGACACGGTCTCCGACATGGCGGACCTTCATGTTGAACAGTCTCCTGTCGTGCGGGGACGGCTCGGGGTTGCCCTGTCCGGCCTGCATGTAGTGGGTCTCAGGAGTGTTGTAGGCTGTGAGGATCTCCACGACGCCCTCGACCTTCCTGGCTTCCGAATCATCGATGCTCTTGATGTATGCACTTGCGTGCGGGCTTCTGAGGACGACCATGTGGCAGGTGTCGGCTGT
The DNA here is from genome assembly GCA_902796335.1 of uncultured Spirochaetales bacterium. Classification (GTDB taxonomy): domain Bacteria; phylum Spirochaetota; class Spirochaetia; order Sphaerochaetales; family Sphaerochaetaceae; genus UBA9732. The sequence continues at coordinate 14,106 of CADBOI010000101.1, read as the reverse complement.
TACGTAATCCTCGACGAACGCCCTTTCACCGGATACGAGCTGAGGTCCGTCGATCTTGGCACCGGGCTTTCCGATGACATCGAGCTCGGGTCTGAACGAAGGAGCGATCTCGCTCTTGTACTTTCCGTCCTTCATCTTCTCGCGGGCAAGCTTCACTGCAAGATAGTAGTGCTCATAGCCGGCATCTCTGATGAAGATACCCGAAAGGGCATCCTTGATCTCTTCCTTGGAAGGATCGGGATTGTTCTCCAGAAGCCATGTGAGAAGCAGAGCGGCGGCCGGTGCGTTGTATGCACTCTGCACCACTCCGGCATCGATCATTGCCTGCTGGACAATCGTCAGATGGCGTGAGTTGCCAAGTCCGTCCGGCGTGCGGATCTCGCATCCGTTCACTTCGCCGGCAAGGACGAGGTTCGCGAACACCGGGGTTCCGTCCACGAGAACGGTATCGCTTCCGCAGAATCCCTCGCAGTCATCGCTGTCGCGCACCGCGAAGTCTCCGTTGATCAGAAGCATCTCCCTCAGGCGCATGGTTGGATCGACATCGAAACTTCTGTTCTTTCCGTTTATGCTGCAGTCAATTCTCATTTCGCACCTCCCTTGACCTTTCTGGCCAGGTCAGCAATCGTCACAGCCAGCAGATATCTCTTGTACTCGGGACTTCCGAAGATGTCCTGCTTGAAGCAGAGATCCTTGTCGGCCTCGATGAGCTTCAGGATATCTGCATCAGAGAGGTCCTTCTCCTGCAGGGCTGTGGCAACGTCGCACAGACCCTTCAGGGCCGTGTCCTTCGCAGCAACTCCGACTCTGAGCTTTCCGTCAGCGATTCCAGCGGAAACGGTGAGAACGGCATGGCTCTGTACGGTGTTGGCATAGCGTTTTGAGGCAACCTTGGCCTCCTTGGGAACACTGACTGCGACAATCAGATTGTCCTTGAGCTCCTCATAGTCCTTGAGATAGCAGCAGACGCACTTCTTGGAGACATTTCCCTTGGCATCCATCAGATCGAGCATCGCATGGGATGCAAGAAGAGTCGGATACAGATAGGAATCGGTTCTTCTCAGGGCGATGTTTCCACCGATTGTGGCCATGTTCCTCTTGGTTCTGGATCCCATGAAGCGGCATGCATCCTTCAGATATTCGGGAACGAGCTTGTTGTCCAGAATCTCCTGGAATGTAGACATGGCTCCTATGCGGATGCATTCTCCGTCTTTTGAGATTCCGTCCAGCTCCGGAATACGGCCGATGCTGATCAGGTTTGCGGCATCAACCGAGCTGTTGAGTCTGTTGTCCTCCGTTCCTCCCGCGAGGAAAGCGGATTCCGAGTTCTTAAGCCCAGCCGCCTCGACAGCGCTTGTGGCCATGACAAGTTTCTCAGCCATAGATCCTCCTCTTTTCCAGAAGAGCCGCACTGATGGCGTTGGCCTTCTTTGCAAGCTCCTCCTCATCTATTCCGACAACACGTCTGTCATCGACCACGACCTGGCCGTTGACAATGGTGTACTTTGCAGTATGGTCGCATCCGCAGAAAAGCAGGGCCGCAATCGGATCGCTGTGGCTTCCTGCGTATGCAATGCCTGACACATCGAAGCATGCAAGGTCTGCGGCCCATCCTTCCTCAAGACGTCCGACATTCTCGAAACCTAGCATCCTGGCGCCGTTGATGGAGCCCATCTTGAAGACATCGCGGGCGGTCAAAGCCTGTGAACCGTACTTCACTCTTCCGAGAAGAAGTGCGTTCCTCATCTCTGCCAGCATGTCCGAGCTGTCGTTCGAGGCGCTTCCGTCCACTGCGATTCCGACATTGATTCCAAGATTCAGCATCTCGCGGGTCCTGCAGATTCCGGATCCAAGCCTCATGTTGGACGACGGGCAATGTGCGATGTGCGTTCCGGTCTCGGCAAGTGTTCTCAGTTCTTCATCGTTGAACCAGATACCGTGTGCATAGAACACATCCGGTCCGATCATCTCGCACTCCTGCATCAGCTCCAGAGGACGCAGGCCGTACATCTCCCTGCATCTGTCCTCTTCGTCAATGGTCTCGCACAGGTGGGTGTGAAGCCTCACTCCGTACTTTCTGGCAAGATGTGAGCTTTCAATCATGCACTTCTTTGTGACCGAGAACGGTGAGCACGGAGCAAGGACAATCTTGTGCATCGCATCCGGATCCGAATCGTGGTAGTGCTTTATGACACGCTCTGAATCCTCGAGGATCTTCTCCTCGGTCTGCACGACAGTGTCCGGCGGGAGTCCTCCGTCCTTCTTGGAAAGGCTCATGCTGCCTCTGGTGGGAGAGAACCTCATTCCGAGCTTGTCCGCAGCCTTGAACTGCGCACCTGTGAGGTCCTGTCCCTCGCAGTGGTGCGGGAAGACATAGTGATGGTCCGTCGAGCAGGTGCAACCGGTCTTCAAAAGCTCTGTCATTGCGAGGAGCGACGAGTAGTAGACAGCCTCCTCGTCGATGTACTTCCAGACCTCGTACAGATAGACAAGCCAGTCGAACAACTTCGCGTTCTGTACTTCAGGAAGGTTCCTGGTCAGCGTCTGGTAGAAGTGGTGGTGTGTGTTGACGAACCCCGGGACAACCGCCAGATTGGATCCGTCGATCACCCTGAAACCTTCTTCAGCCTGAAGACCGTTCCCTACTTTCACGACTTTGCCGTTTTTTATGAGCATATCAACGCCGTACAGGGTATCCTTTGAAGGATCCGTCATCAGGGCGTAGATGTTTTTGAGCAATATACCTTTTTCGTTCATATCAACTCCTTGGCGTCGGAGCTCCGGTCACGGAATAACCCTCGTAGGTGTCGATGACCTTGCCCTTCGGACGCTTTGCGGACTCTGAGAGGAAACGTCTGATCATCCTTCTTGTGGCCTCGCGTCTGAACTCCGGCATCGCACGCGGCGAGATGACCTTGTCGAAAGCCTCGATGACCTGCTCGGTCAGCTCAGGTGTGATCTTCTTTCCTATGATGATGTTCTCCACATCGCGGCTTCTGTTGGTCTTCGCACCGGTTGCTGTGGCACTGACCCTGTAGTCGGCCACGGTGTCGTCTTTGTTGAACTTGATGGCCTGGCTGACGGTGATCTTGCTGATTGCGTTGGCCTTGCGGGTTCCGACCTTGTGCCAGAAGATGTAGTCGAAGTCGTCCTCAGAATACGGGACGATGATCTCTGTAATCAGCTCGTCAGGCTGGAGGTCTATCTGTCTGAACTTGACGATGAAATCGGAGACCAGCTCCTCCCTGTCACCGCGGACGGATGAAAGCTTCACCCTTGCATCGAGAAGATAGAGCGGACCCGGAGTATCTCCCTTCGGAGATGCGTTCGCAATGTTTCCGGCGATTGTGGCGCTGTTTCTAAGTCCGATCGCACCCATTCTGGATGCGGCCTGCCTGAGATGCCAAGGACAAAGTGTGTTCTCTGCAATCTCCTCGCTTGTGCAGCCGGCTCCGATGCAGCACTCGCCCTTGTCGTTGCGGTAGATCCTCTTGAGCTCGGGAAGGTTCCTGATGATCATCACGGGCTTCTCGAAAACAGGAGTCAGTCCCATGGTCCTCTTGTGGGAGACCATAAGGTCGCTTCCGCCTGCAAGGGGAATCACATCGACTTTGGCTTTGATCTCAAGGGCCTCCTTGAGGGTCTTCGGCATGTAGCACTTCAGCTCTTCCATATGGCACCTCCCCTCTTTGCGGCAAGATGGATGCTCTCGACTATCAGATCGTAGCCCGTGCATCTGCAGATGTTGCCGCTGATTCCGAGTCTGATCTCGTCGTCGGTCGGATCAGGATTGTTCGAAAGCAGATAGTATGCTGCAATCACCATTCCGGGGATGCAGTATCCGCACTGGACGGCGCCGCCGTCTGCAAAGGCATCAACGATGATCTTTCCCTTCTCAGTTGCGCTCACACCCTCGATTGTCATTATCTCCTGGCCGTCTGCCGCACCGATCGGGATGATGCAGCTTGTGACCATCTTTCCGTTGAACAGGACGGAACATGCTCCGCACTCGCCCTCGCTGCAGCCTTCCTTGACACCCTTGCAGTCGAAATCCTCGCGAAGGACATCAATAAGACGTCTGAGCGGATCTGTGGTCAGAGCCACGCCCTTTCCATTTAATCTGAAACAGATTCTGGTTTCCATCAGCGAACCTCCTGAAGCTCTGACTTGAGGTCAGTGCCGTGCAGCATGTAGGTCATGACTTCCTCTGTCGGAAGCGGAATGCTGCTGATTCTCTTTCCTATGGCCTTTGAAACCGCATCGATATATGCTGCGGCACTTCCGTTGAAGACCAGCTCACCCATTCCCTTGGCTCCGAACGGACCCCACTGGTACGGGTTCTCCACGAAGTATACACCCTGTTTCGGGAAATCCATGGATGTCGGGATGATGTAGTCGCTCATGGAAGTCTGCTTGAAATGACCGCCTATGTTCTGCATGACCTCTGTGGATCCCCAGCCAAGACCCTGGATCACGCCACCGTTGACCTGTCCGTGGACAATCCTCTCGTCGATCAGATGTCCGCAGTCATGGCTTGACCAGATGCCCTTCGTGGTGATCTCAGCGGTGCACGGGTCAACCTCGACCTCTACTGCACAGACTCCCCAGCCGTAGCCAAGGTACGCATAGCCCTGGAACGTGCTCTGGTCCCACGGGAATCCCTCGGGATGCTCGTAATGGGTCTCGACGGTGAAGTCCTCTTCCTTGTCGTAACGGGGCTTCATCAGGTTGGCGGCCTTCTCGACAAGCTCTCCGACGATCATCGTTGATCTTGATGCGGCAGTCGGTCCCGAATCAGGAACGCGGGAGGTGTCCGGATCCTTGAATATGACCTTCTCCATGGGGATCTCCAGCACGTGTGCGGCGATCTTGGGAAGGATCGTGTGGAAGCCCTGACCCATCTCGGTCTGGCTGCAGAGAATCTCGACGTCTCCGTTTGCGGACTTGTGAAGCTGGCAACGGGCCTTGATGATCGCCTGCTCTCCGTTTCCGGTGAAGGCTCCTCCGTGGTTGTAGAACGAGATTCCGATGCCTCTTCCGCTGCCCCACTTGTACTCGCGTGCCTTCCTCTCGTAGTCCGATGCCTTCATGACCTGTTCCAGCATCTCCGGAATCATGACACGCTCGACGACCTTTCCGTTCGTGCTTGTGGTGTCGCCCTGTTTGATGAAATATCTTCTCTTATACTCAAGCGGGTCCAGACCCTGCATCTCGGCCAGGTGGCAGAGGTGGGTCTCCACGGCGAACAGTGTCTGGGGAGCTCCGAATCCGCGGAATGCGCAGCTCGGGAACGTGTTGGTGGCAACACCCAGACCGACGCTTCTGATGTTCGGGAAGCTGTAGCATCCTGTGACATGGAAGCATCCTCTCTGGAGGACGACGAACGACGAGGCGAGATAGCCTCCGACGTTGTAGCACACGGTGCTGTCCATGGCTATGATGTTTCCGTCCTTGTCCAGACCGGTCTTGAAGACAACCTTCGAAGGATGTCTCTTGACGGAGTTCTCGATGTCCTCCTCTCTGTCGAAGAACATCTTCACACCCTTCTTCATCACGTAAGCCGCTACAAGAAGAGGTCCGCAGACGACATCAGGGAAGTGCTCCTTGCCTCCGAACGCACCGCCGGTGGTTGTCTGTCTGACAATCACCTTGTCCGGTGTGAGGTTCAGAAGCGGAGATATGGATTTTGCAATGTAGAACGGGCACTGCGCCGAGGCGTAGACCACATAATGGTCTCCCTCCGGAATGCAGCAGGCTCCGTTGGTCTCAAGGTAGACATGCTCCTGGAATCCGGTCTCAACCGTCTCGGTGACGATCTTCGCGGCCTTCTTGAATGCTGCATCGACATCGCCCACGTTCAGCGAGAGCCTGCAGTGGATGTTGTCGCTGTTCACAAAGGCTCCGCCCTTGCACTCAAGACCTTCGTCGATCGTGACGGCGGGAGTCATCTCCTCATAGTCGATCACAATCTTCTGCTTCAGGTCCTCGACCTTGGTTCTGTCCGGACCGACGAGGATACCGATTGTCTCACCGACATATCTGACCTCATCCTCGGCAAAACACTTCCAGTCCGTGGCGATCATGTGCAGATAGTTGTGTCCGCCCTCCGGAATGTCCTTGTATGTGACAAACCTGTAACCTTCGGGCAGATCGGGAAGATGAATCGCCTTGATCTTTCCTCTGGGGATACCGGAACGTACCAGACGGCCCCACAGACAGTCATCAAACGAGTAGTCGGATACGTATTTTATTGTACCTTCACTCTTTGAGACAGCGTCGACACGTCTGACAGCCTTTGAAATGTCGCAAGCTACCATTGTATTTCTCCTTGAATAATCGCTTTCCCTCTAACACACACAAGCCGCAGAATCACTTCTGCGGCCCATGATTACAATACCCTTTCCCTATCTAACTATACCACTGGTACCTGTAGGAGGCAACTTATCAGTCCTTTCCCACAGTTTCTTGGCAACTTCGGCCGCCTTGGCATAGATTTCCTTCTCGTCGAAGTCGAACTGACGGTTCTCCATCAGGAGCTTTCCGTTGACGAACACGGACTCGACGCAGTTGCTGCTCATGCCCCAGACGAAGTGTCCGGCGGCGTTCTCTTTGAGAAGCGGTGTCGGGTTCTGATAGGACAGGATGTCCAGATCGGCCTTGTAGCCGGCCTCGATGCGTCCGAACTTCTCGCCCTTGAAGTACTTCTCAAGGAACTTGTTGGCGTTGGTCAGGGCTCTCATGTAGTCTCCCGGCCAGTACGGTCCCTTGGCGTCGCGGTTCTTGAAGAAGGCGATCTTGCACTCCTCGAACATGTTGCTTCCGCATCCGTCAGTTCCCATGATCAGGTTCCTGATCTTGGGCAGGTACTTCGGATAGCCAACCTCGTTGTTCATGTTGCTTCTGGGGTTGTGGGCCAGGAAGCATCCTCTCTCGTTGAGAAGGTCGACCTCATGCTCGTTCAGGTAGATTCCGTGGACCAGAAGAGTCTTGTCGTCAAGAAGGCCGTGCCTGTCCAGACGGTCCACTATGTCCTGGTTGTAGAAGTGATGTGACCAGACGCTGTCGTACTCGCCCTCGGCCACATGGAGGTGCATTCCCCTGCCTGTGGTCTTCGCAGACTCGGCCAGAAGTTCCATGCCTTCCTCCGGGATGGTGAACGGAGCATGACCTCCTACCATTGCCTCGCAGAGCACGTACTCACCCTTGGCCTTTCTGGAATCGACTTCCTTTGCAAAGCGGATGCCTTCGTCGACGCCCTCGCGGATCTCCTTCATGCCGTAGTTGCGGTCCGTGATACCGTAGGCGACAATGCCTCTGACTCCGAACTTCTCCATTCCCTTTGCTATTGTCGAAAGGCTTCCGTTGATGTAGTTCGGACTCTCATGATGGTCTATGCATGCAGTTGTTCCGTTCTTTATCGCATCAAGCGTGCAGATCAGGGAACTGTAGTAAAGAGACTCCTCGTCCAGAGCACGGTCGATTCTCCACCACCATTCCTTGAGGGTCTGGATCAGGTCGGTCTGGGGACCGGCCGAGATCATCATTCCGCGGCTCAGGCCGCTGTAGTAGTGGTGGTGTCCGCAAATCATGCCGGGGATGACGGTCTTGCCGTCACCCTCGATGATCTTGTCGGCCTTGATTCCTTCGGCCGCGTTCTTTCCCACCTTGAATATCTTGTCATCCTTGATGACCACATCCACGCCGTTGAGAACCTCTACGGGTTCCATGGTCTGGATGACTCTCGTGTTTCTGATTACAGTGGTCATTCTCACTCCTCCACTCTGGTCAGCAGGTAATCGTAGCTGATGAAGACCTGTTCGATGAGATCCTTCACAAGTGCCGGAACATCGCCTACGAGGTTTCCCTCTCCGTCGATGCTGCATTTGACCACCTTGCCGTCGACGCGGACCAGCACATCCTCGTTCTCAACAAGGAATCCGCTGTTGGTGCTGTCGTCGAAGTCGTCGTGTCTGCTGAACAGTGTGAACTTGTCCTTGTAAGGTCTGCCCTGATGGTTGCAGAATGCGGCACAGTTTCCGCACTCGTTGCAGAATGCATCGAGATGGAGGATCTGGAACGGATCGTCTGTGTTCTCCGAAGACCTCATGTCTATGGCCACGTTGGCGCGGTTCGGACAGACCTCGACACACTTGTTGCAGTAGTAGGTACAGTCCATGCAGCGCTTTGCCTCCTGCTGTGCGAAATCGGCGATGTTCTTGCAGCTTTCGAAGCTCTTGCACTTCTCGCAGAGGTGGGTCTTTCTCTCCTGGACGTCCTTGAAGAACCTCTCCTCGGCCTCCAGGTATCCCTCATTCTCTTCCTCTTCTTCGTATTCCTCGACCAGCTCAGGCTCGTTGTCGTCGGCGATCTCGGATTCCTTGATCTCCTCGACGACCTTGTCGATTGTTGCCTCGACGGCCTTTCTGGCGGATGCGATGCACTTTACCACAGTGGATGCACCCAGGACATCTCCGATTGCGTAGACACCCTTGACCTTGGTCTCGTTGGTCTCCGGATCGATTGCGGGGATTCCCCTGTCGGTCACAGGAACGCCGAAGACGTTGAGGACATCCTTGTCCGGATGCTCGCCTATGGCTGTCAGCAGAGTGTCGCACGGAAGCTCAACGGTCTCATTTGTCTCCACCGGGCGTCTTCTTCCTGATGCATCGGGCTCGCCCAGAACCATCTGGACACATGTCACCTTGCCGTTTTCCACTTTCATCGGATTGACTAGGAACATGAACTTGATGCCCTCGTCAGCGGCCATCTTCACCTCTTCGGGATCTGCCGGCATCTCTTTGGCCGTTCTTCTGTAGACTATGGTCACATCCTCAACGCCCGCAACGCGCTTTGCTGCTCTGGCGCTGTCCATGGCTGTGTTTCCGCCACCGGCTACGATGACATGCTTTCCGAGGTTCATGAGAGCGGGATCCGCCTTGAATCCAGCCAAGAACGACAGAGCGCCGATAACCTTGGAGGTGTCACCCTCGATCTTCATCTCGTTGCTCTTCTCGCTTCCGATTGCATAGTAGATGAAGTCATAACCGGCCTTCTTCAGGGCATCGATCGTGACATCCTCCATTTTTGCGTTGAACTTGAACTTCACTCCGTGTGCAGCCACATGGTCGATATCGGCCTGGATGGCCTTGGGGTCGATCCTGAAGTTCGGGATGATGTTGGCGACAACTCCGCCGGCATTGGCCTCTTTCTCGAACAGAGTGGTGTCGAAGCCTGCGCGTGCGAGGAAGTATCCTGCCGCAAGTCCTGCAGGACCTGCGCCTATGACGGCTGCCTTGACATCAGCCGGAGCCTCGGGAGCTTCCCAGCTCTGCAGGTACTCGGCAGTTCCCTTCTCCACAGCGATCTTCTTCATGTCCCTGATATGGACCGCGCCTTCATAATCCATTCTTGCGCAGTGGAACTGGCACTGGTGGTCGCAGATGTTGCATGTGATGTTGGGAAGTGCATTTCCCTCATAGATCAGGGTCAGGGCCTCGGCATAGCGTCCGTCACCGACAAGTCCCACATAATCGGGGATGTTCTGGTGGATCGGACATGCTTCCATACAGGGCGAGACGTAGCAGTCGAACATCGGAAGATCGTCGTTGACCTTAGCCTGTCTCTCGCCGCGGAACTCACGCTGACTGTAGAAGGCGTTCCTTGCATTCATGGCAAGATCCTCTACGGCCTTGGGATCAATATCCGTTCTGCCCCAGGTCTTGCTCTCTTTGTCCAGCTTCTCGGCCATGCGTGCCATGCGGGCATATCCGCCCGGCTTGAGCATGTCGGTGGCCAATGTGATCGGCCTGATTCCGGTGTCGAAGATGTCCTGCACCGAGTAGATGGTGCATCCGCCGCTGTATGAGATGGGAAGTTTGCCGTTGAACTCAGCGCTCAGGCGGGTTGCGACTGTCGTCGAGATCGGAAGCAGTGCGCGGCCGGACATGTACTTCTCCTCTCCGGGAAGGACCTTGCCGTCGTTGATGTTGCCCAGTGTGTTGGTGAGCTTGACTCCGAATCCCAGACCCTGCTTCTTTGCAAGCTCGACCAGTCTGTGGAGCATTGCCACTGCATCCGGATACTGGAGGTCGTGCTCGAAGCTCTCGCGTCTGAGACCGACATGGTTGAAACCGGTGAGATCTAGGATTCTCCTGACCTCGTCATATCCGAGAAGCGTCGGATTGAGCTTTACGAATGTGTTGAGCTTCTTCTCCGTGAGCATATAGGAGCAGATTGCCTCGATCTCCTTCGGAGGACATCCGTGCATTGTGGAGATAGTCACGCTGGGGCTGATGTTGGCACTGATTCTGTTCTCAAGTCCCTTCAGGGCCTTTGCGTGTCCCTCGAGGTCTGTGCCCTCAAGGATTGTTCCCTCTTCAATGATATTCTTCAGGGAAGCCTTGTACTGCTCGAAAAGCGGGCTCTTTGTGGCATCGATCATGTTGTCGATGTAGGTCTGCATCTTGGGCTGCTTGATGCCCTCGAGGTTGTAGCCGACGCTCATGTTGAAGATGAAGTCGGGATCCTCGGCCTTGCCTGTGAAGGCGGCCTGGATGAGATGCACGGCGAACCATGCCTTGAGGTACTCGTCGTAGGCCTTCTCGAGAGTGTACTCGGTTGACCACTCGACGTTGTGGCCTTCATCACGTGCATCGATACACGGCTTGGCGATCTCCAGATGGTCCATGATCTGGACGGTCTTGAGCTCCATGAATCTTCCGCCGACCATGTATGCGCTGACTATGTTCTGGGCCAGCTGGGTATGCGGGCCTGCTGCAGGTCCGAGCGGGGTCGCACACTTCTGTCCGAAAACGTTGATGCTGTGCTTTCCGCTTGGCTTGAAGAAATCCTCCTTGTGGATTCCGAAGATTGTTCCATGATTGCGGTATTCCGAGAAGATTCTCTCAACTAGTTCCTCGAACGGAACCGGGCGCATTCTGTCTCCCATACATACTCTCCTTTTTTCGGCCACGAATGGCCTTGTTGATTCTTAAATTGCGCTGAGAGCCCGAAAGGGCAAATCTGAGCGTATTCCACCCTATAATCCATTCTAAACCACTTCACCCCAAAGTCAAATGTTTTTGCAACAAAGCGCAACAAATTGTTTACAACCAACAGAAGCTGTGCGATAATTCCAAAGTGGGCCCTTAGGGCCGTAAATCCAATCTGATACGAGGGGGCAAAAATGCTCATCAATCTTAACGTCAACCCCGAAGTAAGGGCCAGAAACGTAAAGGTATGTAAGGAAAAGGGAATCATCCTTCCGACATTCAAGCAGATGGTTGATCCTTCAACCGTACCGGCTTCAGTCAAAGAGAAGCTCGCAAAGACAGGTCTGTGGGATGTCAATCCTGTCAACCTGTTCAGAATCACATGGAAGAACGAGCCTGTCATGCAGGGCGGCGGATTCGGCGGTGTCAACTACATCGAGATTCCCAGACAGCTTACAGGTGTGAAGCCCAGAATCTTCGCTCTGGTCGGAAAATTCTTCCCCACCGGTGCCCATAAGGTTGGTGCAACATATTCATGTCTCGCTCCGGCTCTTGCAACAGGAAACTTCGATGCACAGAACCAGCAGGCAGTCTGGCCGTCAACAGGCAACTACTGCCGCGGCGGAGCATACAACAGCGCCCTTCTGGGATGCAAGTCAATTGCAATCCTTCCCGCAGAGATGTCCAAGGAGAGATTCGAGTGGCTCAAGACAGTCGCCGGCGAAGTCATCGCAACACCGGGCTGCGAGTCCAACGTCAAGGAAATCTTCGACAAGTGCCACGAGCTCGACGCAGAGCGCGGAAAGCACATCGTCATCTTCAACCAGTTCGAGCAGTTCGAGAACTATCTCTGGCACTACACCGTAACCGGTGCCGCCATCCTCGAGGTCCTGAAGAACCTCGGCGTCAAGCCTGAGAACGTCCGCGGCTATGCATCAAGCACAGGAAGCGGCGGAACACTGGCTGCCGGTGACCACCTCAAGGACGTCTACCCCAACATCAAGATCGCAGCCGGAGAGGCAAAGCAGTGCCCGACACTCCTCAGGAACGGATTCGGCGGACACAGGATCGAGGGTATCGGAGACAAGCACGTACCATGGATCCACAACGTAAAGAACACCGACATGATCTGCGCAATCGACGATCAGGATTGTATGGATATCTACAGACTCTTCAACGAGCCTGCCGGAATCAAGTACCTCAAGGATACTGTCGGCCTTACTGACAAGCAGATCGAGGATCTCCAGCTCTTCGGAATCTCCGGTATCGGCAACATGCTCAGCACAATCAAGATGGCCAAGTACTACGAGATGGACGAAGACGATGTCCTGTTCACAATCTGCACAGACTCCGCAATCATGTACAAGACAAGACTTGCAGAGCTTGACGAGCAGCAGGGCAAGTTCTCCGAGATGGAGGCTGCAAGAGTCCACAGCGGAGCACTTCTGCACCAGAGCATCCAGGATGCACTCGAGCTCACCTACTACGAGAGACTGCGTGTGCACAACCTCAAGTACTACACATGGGTCGAGCAGCAGGGCAAGACTTACGAGGAGCTCAACAGACAGTGGTACGACCGCGACTACTGGAAGTCAATCCCTCCGATGGCCGCCAAGATCGACGAGCTCATCGAGGCATTCAACAAGGAAGTTCTCGCCTGACGGCAGATCTTCTTCTCCGGGCTGCTTTCGGGCAGCCCGTTTTTCTGTCTCAGACACAAGGAGTTAGTTTCATGAAGTTCAAATACGTATGCGTAGACTGCGGCAAGGAGTTTGTGACCGACAAGATCATCTACCAGTGCCCGGAATGTGCTGCAAAGCAGAAGGAAGGAGAGTTCCCCAGAGGATACCTCAAGGTCATCTATGACAAGGAAGACCTGAAGAAACTCGCAAAGAAAGACCACGTCACCATCTACGACTTCTTCCCCTACACCGTCCCCACCCCTGAGGTCTACCCCGTGGGAATCACACCGGTTGTCGTGCCCAAGCGCCTGAACGAGAAGACAGGTCTCAAGAACGTCTGCTGCAAGATGGACGCCTACCTTCCCTCCGGTTCCTTCAAGGACAGGGCAAGCCAGCTGATCGCAGCCCAGGCCATCTCACACGGCGAGAAGAGAATCGCCCTCGCATCAACAGGAAACGCCGGAGCGGCCATGAGCTGCGCAGGTGCCGCCTACGGACTGGACATCATCCTCTTTGTTCCGGAGACAGCCCCTATCAACAAGCTGATGCAGAGTGTCCTGTATGGCGCAACCGTCGTTCCCGTCAAAGGAAGCTATGACGATGCCTTCCTGCTTTCAATCGAGTACACCAAGCACTTCGGCGGAATCAACCGCAACACCGCCTACAACCCCATGACCATCGAGGGAAAGAAGAGCATCTCAATCGAGCTTTTCGAGCAGCTCGGTCGCAAGGTACCTGATGTTGTCTACGTTCCCGTCGGAGACGGATGCATCATCAGCGGAGTCTACAAGGGCTTCTACGACCTCCTCCAGGCCGGCCTGATCGACAAAATCCCGCACATCGTCTGTTCGCAGAGCGAGAAATCCAATGCCATCAGCATGGCCTTCGAGACAGGCGAGTTCAAGAGCATCGAAGCATCCACCAGAGCCGACTCCATCTCTGTCGACATCCCGGCAAGCGGTCGCATGGCTGTTCAGTACCTTAAGGATTACGACGGATGGTGCACCCAGGTCACGGAACAGGAGATCCTTGACGCCCAGATGAGCCTTGTGCACGACAGCGGAATCTTTGTCGAGCCCGCTAGCTCCGCAGCATGGGCGGCCCTGATCAAGGACAAGGATATGCTGATCAAGCGCTTCGGAAAGGACGTGAACGTCTGCGTGCTCCTTACAGGAATCGGTTTCAAGGACATGGCCGTGTTCGATGGAAGAGTCACCATGCCGTCCTCCATCGAGAACAGCGCCCAGGCCGTCATCGACAGATTCAGCAAGTAATCTGCATATTATCACTGCAGAAAGGGGTATCCAAAAGGTCTGTTTCATCAGACCGGTCGGATACCTTTTTTTACGATTGTTCATTGGCTGTGGGTTGCCTGTGCAGCGCTTTGCACATGCCAGGCGGGGCGCGGCATCCAGCCTTGGCGCCCGACGCCT
>CADBOI010000100.1 GCA_902796335.1 uncultured Spirochaetales bacterium | reverse complement strand
GAGATGGGGCTGAAGGATTTTGGTATAGAACCCGACGACCTCGATTACATCTTCAAGTATCATTCAACCATATTCATGGACAAAACCGCCGATCTGCGCCCTGCATTCGACGAGATCAGTAAAGTCAAGCTTCCAAAGCAGATAATGGTCAGGGAGTTCATCGTTGGAACCACGGTGGACGGAAGACCGGAAAGCTATGCGGAATACAGACGCGGCAAGCTCGGTCCCTTCATCTCCATCAAGGATGAATGGAACCGTTTCGCCGGTGTGTGACAATTTCTGCTTTGCGGACTATAAAATATAATATTCTTGTGTTATCCTTTACTGAAGTCACTTTTTGTATCCGGAGGTATGGATGAGAAAGTTCTTAAGGGCACTCATGGGAGGAATAGAGCGGAAGATCCTGCTTCTGTTCATCTTTGCCCTTGTAATTGTTGTCGTGACTTTCTCCCTTGTCATCTCTGACCAGCTTGGCAGAATCAGTGAGATTACCTCCAATGCCAACAGAAGACAGCAGGCCGCCATCCGGGAGAAGGCTACGGCAACAACCAGCGACCTCATAGAGCAGAGTCTGGGACATTCGACCGTAATCGAGGCAGCTCTGACCGACAGTGTCTTCAAATTCCTTCGGAGGAATGTAGAGCAGTTCGCAAAGTCCTTCATGGTGAATCTCCAGGATCACAGTTCCGGATTGTCATTCGACTATGAGCTTTCAACCGATCTGTTCCGTCCGAATCCCGAATTCGACGGACTTCTGTCGCTCCAGTTCCTTCCTGGGCCGAATACTGATGTGAGGGATTCGGATCTGAGAAAGGAAGCCCATATCCTGTGCGAGTCCATCAGCACCGATCAGCAGTACGCTGTAATCAACGGATTTGTGAATTCCGCCTTCATCGTGTCGCCCAAGGGATATTGTATTACCGCCGACATGCATTCGGCCAACAAGTTCGATGAGAACGGCAATCTGGTTAAGGTTGACCTCAGGCAGAGGGACTGGTACAAGAAAACGCTTGAGAGCTACGAAGTGTCGTTCTCCGATGTACATATTGATCTCTTCTCTAAGAAACTCGATATCGTCTGTTCCTATGCGGTGCGTGACGATGACGGAAACGTGCTTGGCGTTGTGGGAATGGATGTCTATCTGGATACCCTGAACGATGACATCGACATCGAATCCACAAGCGACAGGTTCATCTTCATCGTCAACAAGGAAGGCAAGGTTATGTTCTCGCCGTCAGAGACCGACATGTTCGTGGAACTCCCGACCGACAAGAGCTATGACCTTCGCGAATTCAACTATCCGGATCTCACAAGGTTCCTCAACGAGGCCTTGGCAGGTTCAGAGAAGGTCTATACCGTCAACATAGACGAAAGATCCTATTTCATGATAGGAGCACAGCTTGCCACTCCCGGATGGGTTCTGGTTTCCGCAATCGACCAGATGAGGATGGAAGCTCCCGTCCTTGAGATGGAGAGGGACTTCAACGCGATAACCGAAGAGGCCACGGAAGAGTTCAATGATGGCCTTGAGTATTCAAGGCGGGCGCTGATAACGATGATTGTCGTCGACGTCATGCTCTGTACTGTAGGACTTCTCTTCATGGCATCCAGGATCGTCAAGCCGCTGAGTCTGATGGCGAAGAAGATTTCGAAGATCAAAGGTGACGACTTCTCGTTCGACAAGAGCAGGGAATTCAATACCAACGACGAGATCGAAGTCCTTGCCGATGCTTTCTCGGCACTTTCCGTCAGAACAAAGAAATACATAGAGCAGATCTCCACCATCACGGCAGAGAAGGAGAGAATCGGTGCCGAGCTGGATGTCGCAACCAAGATCCAGGCCGACATGCTTCCCAGAAAGTTCCCGCCGTTCCCGGAGAAGTGTGAGTTCGACATCTATGCTTCCATGACTCCCGCAAAGGAGGTCGGAGGTGATTTCTACGACTTCTTCCTTGTCGATGACGACCACATTGCCCTCGTCATTGCCGATGTCTCCGGAAAGGGAGTTCCCGCAGCTCTGTTCATGGTCGTTACAAAGACCCTGATCAAGAACAGGACTATGATTGGCGGAACTCCTGCCGAGATTCTGTACGATGTGAACAACCAGCTCTGCCAGAACAACGAGGCTGAGTTCTTCGTCACCGTCTGGCTTGCCATCATCAACATCAAGACGGGTGAGGGTGTTTC
>CADBOI010000099.1 GCA_902796335.1 uncultured Spirochaetales bacterium | reverse complement strand
GGAATGCGACAAGGCCATCAAGGAGGAGGTCGGATGCAACGAGCCGTCCGTCATCATCTCCAGACGTCCGTGCGCCCTTCTCAAGACCGTTAAGCATCCCGGCCCGATCTCAGTCAACAGCGAGAAGTGCATAGGATGCAAGGCATGCATGAACATCGGCTGTCCTGCAATCAGCATTGTGGAAAAGAAAGCCGTGATCGATTCGACCCAGTGCGTGGGATGCAGCGTCTGCAGCCAGCTCTGCAGGCAGAACGCAATCGGAAAGGAGGCCTGAGATGACAACAAACATCATGATAGTCGGAGTCGGCGGACAGGGAACCCTCCTTGCCAGTAAGCTTCTGGGCAAGCTGTTCCTTGAGAAAGGTCTGGACGTCAAGGTCAGCGAGGTCCACGGAATGAGCCAGCGCGGCGGTAGCGTCGTGACTTATGTGCGCTACGGCGAGAAGGTCTTCTCCCCCGTCATCGACAAGGGCCAGGCCGACATCATCATCTCGTTCGAGATCCTCGAGGCCGCACGCTATGTCGAGTACCTGAAAAAAGGCGGTCTGCTGATCACGAACACCCAGCAGATCAACCCCATGCCCGTCATCACAGGTGCGGCGACATATCCGGAGAACCTCCCTGAGAAGCTCAAGAGTCTGGACATAAAGCTGGAGTGCTTCGATGCCCTGTCCCTCGCACAGCAGGCAGGCTCCACAAAGGCCGTCAACCTTGCCCTTCTTGGAAGGCTTTCGAAACACTTCGACTTTTCCGAGAAGCAGTGGCTGGACACCATTGAGACAAGCGTGCCGGCAAAATTCCTGGAAATGAACAGGAAAGCTTTCCTACTTGGAAGAGATTCACAATAACGATATCATCATTACCGGATCGGACGATCCGACGGAGGTTGACATATGAAGGAAATGAGCAGAAGAAATCAGTACTTCACCGATTCGGTGATCAGAAGGATGACGCGTATCGCGATTGCAAACAACGCCATCAACCTTGCACAGGGCTTCCCTGATTTCGATCCGCCCAAGGAAATGACAGACCGTCTTGCAGAGGTTGCCGCAACAGGCCCTCACCAGTACCCCATCACCATGGGCGCACCCAACTTCCGTCGGGCTCTTGCAAAGAAGGCCGGCCGTTTCATGGGAAGGACCCTCGATCCCGAGACCGACATGGTCGTGACGATCGGCTCCACAGAGGCCATGGTCGATACCCTGTTCGCCCTGACGAACCCCGGCGACAAGATCATCATGTTCTCACCCTACTTCGAGAACTACCACGCTCAGACCATCATGGCCGACTGCGAGCCTATCTTCGTTCCCCTTGTACCGCCAGTGTTCAACTTCGATCCCCAGGTCCTTGAGGATGCATTCAAGCAGCCGAACGTAAAGGCCATCCTGATCTGCAATCCGTCCAACCCCAGCGGAAAAGTCTTCACCCGTGAGGAGCTTTCGTTCATAGCCGACCTGTGCATCAAATACGATGTCTACGCCATCATGGACGAGGTCTACGAGCACATCGTCTACGACGACAACAAGCACATCTACATGAACAGCATTCCCGGAATGTGGGAGAGGACAGTCAGCTGCTCGAGCCTTTCCAAGACCTACTCGGTCACAGGATGGAGACTCGGCTATGCGATCGCACCCCAGCCGATCATGGAGAGAATCAAGCAGTACCACGACTTCAACGCAGTAGGCTGCGCCTCGCCTCTGATGGAGGCCGCCGTGGTGGGTCTCGAGTTCCCGGACAGCTACTACAAGGAGTTCGGCGACCACTATGCCCACATGAAGAAGCTCTTCACCGACGGACTGAAGGACATCGGAATCCCGTTCACCGATCCGCAGGGTGCATACTTCGTCCTTGCCAACATCGGACCTTATCTCAAGAAGGGTCAGAGCGATGTCGACTTCTGCGTAAAGATGACCGAAAAAGTCGGTGTTGCCGCAGTTCCCGGGTCATCGTTCTTCAGAGAGGACATCAATGACATCGTCAGACTCCACTTTGCAAAGAAGGACGAGACGCTGTACGAAGCCCTGAACAGGCTTGCCGACATCAAGAAGAAGATGTGCTGAACACATCCTCAAACCGATAGAAAAAAGTGTTCGGTCTGTCCTGATATCGGACTTTCCGAACACTTTTTTTGCTTTTGCTACCAGGATTCATGTTTCCGTGTTTTTGGAAGCAGGATTTGACCTCCTTTTCTGAAGTATTGCTTCCATAATTTCTATCTTTAAAAAAGTGGTAGCAAGAAACAGCAACTCTTTGCTACCAAAAGCATTGTTTTTATTTTTCTGGAAGCAGAAATCCGGTTTTTCCTGCTTCCATTTTCATTCTTTTCTGTGTTCTGGAAGCAATCATTAAGGAAACATGTGCTTTTCTTGCTTCCAACAGCATTGTTTTTAACGATATGGAAGCAATCCTTATGTCCCGGGGCTGTTCATTGGCTGTGGGTTGCCTGTGCAGCGTTATGCACATGCCAGGCGAGGCGCGGCCTTCTGCCAGAGCGCCATACGCCTGAGGCTTGTGCATAAGGTGCCGATGCATAGGCTACACATCGGTTTATGAACAGTCCCGGAAAGATGTATCTACCATTGGAATCCTGATAACTGATAATGCAATGGTATGAATCCTGTCTTCATTCAGGTCTCTTACCATTGGGAAAAGGATTATATGAAGACCAATGGTAATGGCTCATGTTCATAAACCGTGCACTGACCTGATGCATCGCATTCTTTGCACAAGGCTTACCCGTTTGGCGCTTTGGCAGGGTCCGCGCCCCGGGTGCCATGTGCAAAGCGCTGCACAGGCGGCGCACAGCCAATGAACAATCGCCTCAGTCGGCAAGAAAAAAAGTGTTCGGTCTGTCCTGAAATCGGACTTTCCGAACACTTTTTGTATGTCCTATTGAAGAAAGCTTCAGATTCTTGCAACTCCGGATCTTCTAGCTGCTTCTGCAACGGCCTTTGAAACCGCGGGTGCAACACGCGGATCGAATGCCTTGGGGATGATGTAGTCTGCGCAGAGCTCTTCATCGCTGACAAGTGAGGCAAGGGCTTCGGCTGCGGCGACCTTCATCTCCTCGTTGATGTCGGAAGCTCTGACATCGAATGTTCCTCTGAAGATTCCGGGGAAGGCCAGAACGTTGTTGATCTGGTTCGGATAGTCGCTTCTGCCGGTCGAGATGACCTTTGCTCCGCCGGCCTTGGCCTCTTCCGGGAAGATCTCAGGTGTCGGGTTTGCGCATGCGAAGATGATGGCATCCCTGTTCATGGTCTTCACCATCTCCGTGGTGACCTGACCGGGAGCGGAGACTCCGATGAAGACATCGGCTCCGACGAGCATGTCCGCAAGGCTTCCCTTCTTCTGCCCGAGGTTCGTCTTCTCAGCCATCTCTTCCTTGATCCAGTTCAGGCCTTCTCTACCCTTGTAGATTGCGCCCTTTCTGTCACACATGGTGATGTCCTTGAATCCTGCGGAAAGAAGGAGCTTGACGATTGCAACAGCGGCTGCACCTGCTCCGGATGTGACGATCTTCACTTCTTCCTTCTTCTTTCCGACAACCTTGAGGGCGTTCGTCAGTCCTGCAAGAGTGATGACTGCCGTTCCATGCTGGTCGTCATGGAAGATCGGGATGTCGCACTTCTCCTTGAGTTTGCGCTCGATCTCGAAGCACCTGGGTGCGGAGATGTCCTCGAGGTTGATTCCGCCGAAGGAACCGGAGATGTTGTATACGGTGTTGACGAACTCGTCCACGTCCTTTGTCCTGACGCAGAGCGGGAAGGCATCGACATTTCCGAAAGACTTGAAGAGCACGCACTTGCCCTCCATGACGGGCATTCCTGCCTCAGGTCCGATATCGCCGAGACCGAGGACGGCCGTTCCGTCTGTGATGACGGCACAGAGGTTCCAGCGTCTTGTGAGCTCGTAGCTCTTGTTTATGTCCTTCTGGATCTCAAGACAGGGCTGGGCGACACCGGGGGTGTAGGCCAGCGAGAGATCCTGGGAACTTGCAACGGGTACAGTCGAGATGACCTCGATCTTTCCCTTCCATTCAGCATGTTTCTTAAGTGATTCCTTAGCGTAATCCATGTTTAACCTCACTGGATAATATCATAAGGTCACGGGGAAATTGAGGCAAGTGGTTTATTTCGATTTTCGAACAATATTTGAACTATTTGTCGCTTTTTGAACAGAAAACATTCATAAAACGAACATCAGTTTTTCCGGCCTTTTTCTGCCTTCATCCTTGCCCAGACCTGGAGGACGGCGGCCTGGGTCTTTCCGTCCTGGACCTTGCCGGCAAGGATCATGTCCACGAATTCCCGTATGTCCATCATCTCCACATTGATGCTCTCGTCATCGTCGAGGTCCCTGTTTCCGAAGCTCAGTCCCCTGGCCCAGTAGATGTAGATGACCTCGGTGGAATAGGCGCAGGTGGGATAGAAAGGCCCGATGTATTCGAAGGTCTGAGCCTCTATGCCGGTCTCCTCCCTCAGCTCGCGCTTTGCGGCCTCAAGGTGGTCCTCGCCTGCATAGTCAAGCTTGCCTGCGGGGATTTCCAGAAGCTCCGCCATGAACGGATAGCGGAACTGATGCTCTATGGCGATCCGGCCCTGGTCATCCATTGCCACTACGGCAACGGCTCCCAGATGCTTTATGTATTCCCTGGTGCTTTCATGGCCGTTGGGAAGAATGATGTTGTCCTTGAAAACGTGAAGAAGCTTTCCGGAGAAAACCTCTGTTGAATCAACCTGCTTTTCAGCAAGAGGCATGTTGTCGAATACTTTTTCCATGCCTTAGACTTTAATCCTGCAGACCGTTCATGTCCAGTCCGTGGACCCAGTTGCTTTTTGCCATGTATATGATGAAGATTATTGAAGAAATAGTCCATGTTAGCGGATATGCTGCAAAAACAAGCTCTATTGTGTGAGATAAGGACATCGCTATGCTGATGTAGGTAACCCTGAAAATGCACCAGACACCGAGCATGACGAACATGGGAACCTTGGCTTTCCCTGCTCCTCTGAGAACTCCGGCAACAGAATGCGAAAGCGCAAGGACAAAGTAGAACGGAGCCTCTATCCGTATCTGCCGGACTCCGAACGCAACGACTCCGGTATCTCCGTTGAAGACGGCTATCAGAGGTCTTGCGAAGATAATGCACAGAAGGCCTATGGTCTGTGCCAGAGCCACGCAGACAATGATTCCGAACCGTGCTCCCCGCTTTGCCCTTTCGTGCTCGCCTGCTCCCAGGTTCTGACTTATGCAGGTCGTGATAGCGGCGACAAACGAGTTTATCGGTATGAAAGCAAAGCCCTCGATTTTTGAGTAGCAGCCGCAACCTGCCACTGCGGTGGATGAGAATGTGTTGAAGTTGGACTGGACGAAGACGTTGGCAATCGCGATGACAGAATTCTGGATTCCACTCGGAAGACCGTAGTTTATGATCTCTCTCAGAATCGGGATGTTTATCCTTATCTTCCTCAGGCTGACCTTGTAGATCTC
>CADBOI010000098.1 GCA_902796335.1 uncultured Spirochaetales bacterium | reverse complement strand
GCAATGGGTGGATACCACTGGGCAATCGGTGCCGGCTCAAAGAACAAGGAAGCTGCAATGAAGTTCCTGGAGTTCGCTCTCCAGCCTGAGAACCAGGCACTCATCGCACGTGGTCTGCCGGCAGATACAAAGGCATTCGACTATCCTCCATACAATGTTCCTGATTACAACATGTTCCGCGAGCAGCTCAAGACCAGCGGCTATCCAGCACCGCTTATCTCACTGTTCACAAAGGTTGCAGAGACTTGGAACAGACGTTTCCAGGAGTCACTGCTCGGAATCATCACACCGGAAGAGGCCTGCCGCATAGGTCAGCAGGAAGTCCAGGCGATTCTGGACACTTACGAGTACTGATGTCCATGCCGCCGCGGACATTGAGTCTGCGGCGGTAACTTTATTAGAATACAAATCATTTCACTGTACTGAGGTATACAAATGCTGTTGAACAGAAAGAACAGGATGACAGCGTACCTTCTGATCCTTCCTGCCGCCGCCATGCTGGCCATTTTTGTCCTTTACCCGATGATTCTGAACGTCTCGCTCAGTTTCAAGGACTACAGCATGCTTAAGACGACGACAAAGAACGTCGGTCTTAAAAACTATGTGACCCTCCTGTCCGACAAAAGGGTTTGGGAGGCTGTCCAGAGAACCTTCGTCTGGACATTCATCAATGTCGCGGGTGCCCTGATCATAGGATTGGGTGCCGCACTGCTTCTATCCAACGGATTCAAGGGGTCCAACCTGATCAAGGCAATAGTCCTGATCCCGTGGGTTCTTCCGTCGGTCATCACAGGATACATATGGTCCCTCATGCTCCAGGAGGATGCGGGAGTCATAACATATATTCTGAAGATACTGGGGCTGGTGGCTCCGGACTTCTCCTGGTTCAGGACCGGTCCGCTGTCCATGGCCGCAGCCATTATGGCGAACATCTGGAGAGCCTTCCCGTTCTTCACGCTGATGATTTTTGCCAAGATCAACACCATTCCGTCGGACCACATCGAGGCCGCCATGCTGGAGGGAGCGAACAGCATCCAGCTCTTCAGACATGTCACGTTCCCGTTCATCAGGCCCACGGTATATACCTGCACATATCTGTGCTTCATTTGGTCGTTCAACGCCTTCGATATCCTGAAGGTCATGACAAACGGAGGTCCCGCCGAGATGACGACCACCATGTCCATCATGGTCCAGCGCGAGGCATTCCAGTTCTTCGAGATATCAAATGCATCGACAATGAGCGTGATAATGTTCGTTCTGATGATCAGCGTCATTGTCATTTTTACTCTGGCTTCCAGACTGGTGAGGAGGGTTAAGAAATGAAGAAGATAAAAGACCCCAAACCCAAATCAGCTCTTTCAATAGGGAACAGAAGAATATCCTTGGGGCACAAGATCGCATTGATTGCATTCTCGGTCATGCTCTTCATCCTGATAATCTTCCCGTTCTACTGGATCATTCTTTCGTCCTTCAAGAACTTCCTCGAGATATTTGAAGTTCCAATCAGGTTCCTGCCCAAGCGGCTTGATTTCACCAACTACAAAGAGGTTTTCACCGAATACCATATCGGAACATATGCAATCAACAGTATTGTGGTCACGGTATCCACTGTTCTGATAACCACGGCAATATCGACCATGGCATCGTTCTCGCTGACGAGACTGCAGTTCCGCGGCAGCAAGGCCTTTGTGAAGTTCCTTCAGATGAGCCAGATGTTCCCGGTAGTCGTCATCCTCGTTCCGTTGTACCTCATGTGCACCAGAATGGGTCTTGTGGGAACAAAAAGCTCGCTGATTCTGCCGTACGTGGCAATTCAGATTCCGGTTTCGGTGATTCTCCTTTCAACATATTTCGTGGACATCCCCAAGGAGATGGAGGAGGCGGCTCTGATAGACGGCTGCTCGCTGTTCCAGCTTTTCTTCAAGGTCATGCTTCCCCTTGCCACAAGCGGAATAGTAGCTGTGAGCATCTACACGTTCATCCAGGTCTGGCAGGAATTCCTCATCGCATCCTCGTTCGTCAGAAAGTCGATACACTATACCCTCACTGTGGGACTTTCCACGTTCAAGGGTGAGTTCATCAACTGGGGCGGCCTGATGGCCACAAGCGTCATCATCGCAATTCCGGCCATGATTCTCTTCACAGTCTCGCAGGATTTCTTTATCAACAGACTCGCCGGAGGTGTCAAGGAATGATTTCCGAAGAGAAGCTGTTCATGATAGCCGTGGCGTACTACGTCAAAGGCCGCCATCAGCAGGACATTGCCAATGAACTGGGCGTCTCGCACGTCCAGATAGGCAAGTACCTGAAGATGGCCCGGCAGAAGGGGATTGTCGAGATCACGATCAATGCCCCGTTTGTCGATGACGACGAGCAGAAGAAGCAGAGCATGGTCTACAGGAGCGTGTTCGGGCTCGAGAACCTTGTGCTGGTTCCCACTGCGGCAAGTCAGGAACAGTCCATGTCCTTCCTGATCAAGGGTGCGGCGAAATACATCCTCTCTACCTTCGAGAACAAGGCCACCAGAATAGGTGTAGGTATGGGACGCACCATGTTCCAGCTTTCCGACAACCGCACAAGCTATGCGGACAGGCGGTCTTCATGGAAGTTCTATCCCGTGATGAACTACTATGACCAGAAGAGGCATGCATCCGGTGAGCACAGCGACTACTTCAACTATCAGGACATGATTGACGGATTTTCCAAGAACTGGGGAGGGAAGCAGGACCGATCCTTCCTGGAAAGCTTCGAATCCAACATAGAGTCAACGGACATAGAGAAGGAACTCTCCTCTCGCTACTGGAGTCGTCTGGATATGATCATCGGAGGTGTTGGAGTTCCGTTCCCGCGCGATCCGATAGCCCGTTCTGCCATGTTCGGCGAAAAAACTGCAGCAGAACTGGATGGTAAGGACATTCTTGGAGACTATCTGAACTATCACTTCGACTCAGACGGAAGGGTTCTGGAGCCGTGTGTGCTCAGCCGCAACAGAATCAGCTGGGACGACATCCAGCGCATTCCGCAGCGGATTGCGATTGCCGGCGGACCCAGCAAGGTTCCCGGAATCCTCGGGCTTCTCAGGGCCAGGGGAGTGAATACACTAATCACCGATGTTGCAACGGCGAGAGGTGTTCTGGAGTACAACAACATATGAGCGGGAACACCTTCTATCTGTTCTGCGGACTCACCGGAAGCGGTAAAAGCACATTGGCGTCGGCGTTTGCGAAAAGCCGATCCCTTGCATATCTGGACTACGATACGCTGGTCCAGCCGTTTCTGTCCGAGATAGAGAAGAGGTATGGAATCGGACCCAGCAGGGCCGGGTTCTACCGCGAATGGAGAGACGCCTGCTACAAGAGTTTCTGGGATACCTGCGCAGAGATCCTGGGGACAGGTGCAAGTCTTGTGGCCAGCGCTCCCTGCGGGCAGGAGATTGAGAACCCCTCGTTCTTCAGCTCGTTGAAGTCGGCAGCCAAGACGGAATTCCTGACTGTCGGAATCTATCTTGCACCGGAAAAGGATTTCCATCTGGAGATCATGAAAAAAAGAAACGCTATCTGGAACGACGACATAATCCCAAACTGGGAGGAGTACTGTCTGACCCACATGCCGCACAGGCCAAAGTGGGACGCGGACAGGACCCTGTACCTGGAGTACTCCGGTTTTGACGAGCTGGATGAGAAGTTCAGGAAGATGATCGACGGGAGGGAACAGTGACTGAAGATATGAAAAGAAAGCTGGACATGCTTTCGGACGAGATAAGAAAATGCGGTGAATACGCTCGCGAGATGCAGACGCGTATCCACAGATCATACAAGCCGGACGGAACGGTCCTTACAGAGACCGACCTTGCAATAACCAATGCCCTTGTCCCCATGATCAAGAATCTGTTTCCGGACTGCAACATTGTCACGGAAGAGGAGCTTGTAGGGACGCAAGACAACAAGGCACCCTATACGTTCATCCTGGATCCGATCGATGGAACGGACACCTACAGCCAGGGGCTTCCCTGCTGGTGCATAGGTCTGGGAATCCTGGACCGGGAAAGACGTCCTGTGGGATCCATTGTCTACGCCCCCAGGTTCGGACGGGGTTGCGACGACCTCTTTCTGCGCACGGATCCGGATGATGACAGGATCTTCCTCAACGGAAAGGTCCTGGATGTGACCGAGATCACAGAAAACGGTGCCAAGGACAAGCCGTATGCCGTAACCGGAGGATCGGACATAATAACAACGCTGCCGTTTGCAAAGGCAAAGGTGAAGCTGAGGTCCTTCGGATGCTCGATTGTCCACATATCGTGTGCGATCGTGTTCTGCGGAATCGACGGCTGCCTTGATCCTCCGTGCTACATCTGGGACATTGCCCCGGCGCACGCCCTGGCTGAAAGGGCCGGAATGAAGTTCCAGTACTGGACCGGAGAAGAATTCAGATACGACGACAATCTCGTGATTGAGAGAAAGAAATTCCCCAAACCCCTTGCCATCGGAACGGATGCTTGGAGGAAGGAGATCATCAGGAGGCTCAACTCATGAAGGAAGGAAAGGTTCTGGCGGTATGTCTAAGCCCCACATTCCAGAACACCCTTGTGTTCGATGATTTCAAGGAAGACGAGGTGAACCGTGCGGTCTCCGACCTGCATATCGATGCCTCAGGAAAAGGAATAAACGTAATCCGCATTCTCAACCAGCTTGGACGCAGGGCAGAGTGTCTGGTCCAGCTCGGAGGCCCGAGAGTTCAGGAATATCTGGATATGGGAAGAAAGGAAGGTCTGGAGATAAGCGCGGTTCTCTGCGATGCAATAACGCGCACATGCACCACCGTGATCAACCGCCGTCTTTCCACAAGCACGGAACTTGTGGAGAACGCCCATGAGGTCTCACAGAAGACAGACCGGGATGTAAAGGACAGGTTCCTTTCCATCCTGCCCGGATGCAAGGCCCTAGTGATCTCGGGAACAAAGGCTCCTGGATTCTCGGCGGACATCTATCCCTGGATGGTCAAGAAAGCCAAGGAAAATGGCTTGATTGCAGTAATTGATGTGAAAAAACAGGAGCTTATCAACTGTTTGGAGCATCATCCTGACATCATCAAGCCGAATCTTTCAGAGTTTGTGGAAACGTTCTTCGATGATGTGAGGATTACGGAGAACGAGGATTCGGAGAGCCTGAAGCCGCGTGTCATGGAGAAGGCAAAGGAGCTTTACAGGGACTATGGAGTGAAGACGATCCTGTCCAGAGGCCGCTTCGACACTTGGGCTTTTGACGGAAAGGAATTCATAACGGTGCCGAGCATAAACGTTCCGGTTGTGAACACAATAGGATGCGGAGACAGCATGACGGCAGGACTTGTGGATGCTCTTCTGGACGGACGTCCGTTTGCGGAGTCCATCCGGTTCGGAATGCAGTGCGCGGTTCAGAGGGCCAGCCATCTGTACCACGGACTTTGAGGTATTTATTAAAAGATATTGAAACAGAACCCTTATTCAGGGACAATCAATACAGGAGGTCTTTATGGGACTGGTAACAATGAAATATGAGATGATGAAGGCCATCAAGGGCGGCTATGCCGTTCCAGCATTCAACTTCTTCAGCTATGACAACCTTGTCGGAATAGCCAAGGCAGCCGCAGAGAAGAAGAGCCCCGTCATCGCAATGGCAACAATGAGTGGCTTCAAGGTCATGGGAGAGCATGGTGTGGTCAAGATGGCAGAGGGTGTCGCAGCCGACTACGGCATCAACCTTGTCCTCCATATGGACCACTGCACCGATATCGACATGATCAAGAGATGCGTTGACAACGGATTCACATCGGTCATGATCGATTCCTCCAAGAAGGAATACAACGAGAACGTCGAGGACACCTGTAGGGTTGTGGAGTATGCAGCCAAGTACGGTGTCACTGTCGAGTCCGAGCTCGGACACGTCGGCGGAAAGGAAGATGACATCGTCGTAGACGACATGTCCGTCCTGTTCACTGATCCCGAATATGCCCTGGACTTTGTAAAGACCACAGGAATCGACTGTCTCGCAGTCGCCGTCGGAACCGTCCACGGATTCTACAAGGCAAAGCCGAAACTCGACTTCCCGAGAATCAGCGCAATCAACAAGCTTCTTCCCAACACTCCGCTCGTTCTCCACGGCGGTACGGGAGTTCCCTATGATGACTTCAGAGAGGCCATCAGGCGCGGAGTCAGAAAGATCAACGTCGGAACGGAGCTCAAGGTCCACGGAGTCTTTGACACCTGTGTGGCAGGTTTCAACAGCCCGGATGCCAAGCAGGATCCCAGAGCCGTCTCCAAGATGGTCATCAACAAGGTCGCTTCGATCTGCTCAGAGATCATCGATGTCATGGGCTCAGAGGGGAAAGCAGGCTGAAACCCAATCTGATTCTTCTTGCAGGACTTCCCGCCTCAGGGAAGTCCTCTTTTTCCAAATACGCCTCAAAGGAACTCTCTTTTCCTGTGATCGCCAAGGACGAGATCAAGGAGTACCTGTTCGACACCATAGGATTCAGGTGCTATGAGGAAAAGACCGCGCTGGACATCGCCGCGTCCAACATCATGATGTACAGCGCAGCCAGAATCCTGGATGCCGGATGCTCTGTGATTCTCGACAACAATTTCGAGGACCGCAACATGGACAACCTGAAGAAACTGGTCGCCGGGCATCCGTGCAACGTGGTCACCGTCAGGTTCAACTGCGACATCGAAGAGGCTTACAGGCGTTTTGTCCTCAGGGACAAGGATCCGAGCCGTCATCCCGGACATGTGCTCAACACCTGCTATCCCCCTGTGGAGGGAGTGGAGGATGAGACTAAATACATGACCATGGAAAAATATGCCGAGAAATACAGAAGACGCGGCACAATGGTCTTCAGCTTCGGAAAGCTCCTGGAAGTCGATGCCACCGATTTCAACAGTGTCTCCTACGTGGATATAATGCGGCAGCTTGAGACCCTGCTTGTTCGTGGATGACGGACGACTGAATCAAAATTTAAAAATTTTTTACAGCCGAAAGGATTTTTTTTAAAAAGAAACAAAATCCTTTGTTGACAGTTCAAAAAAACGCCCCCTATCATTTAAAGTGACTTTTCAGGAAATCAATTGAAGGGGGTATTTCTAAAATGAGAAAAGTTTTCATGGTGCTGCTTATCGCAGTCGTCGTCCTCACCGGTGTGTTCGCACAGGGTGCTCAGGAGTCATCAGGTGT
>CADBOI010000097.1 GCA_902796335.1 uncultured Spirochaetales bacterium | reverse complement strand
GGAGCCGCACAAGGGAGTCAACCCGGATGAGGTCGTTGCAATGGGTGCCGCAATCCAGGGCGGAATCCTCGGCGGATCAGTCAAGGACGTCCTTCTGCTTGATGTCACACCGCTTTCACTCGGAATCGAGACCCTCGGTGGCGTGACCACAAGACTGATCGAGAGAAACACTACCATTCCTACAAGGAAGAGTCAGGTCTTCTCTACTGCAGCAGACGGACAGACCGCAGTCAGCATCCATGTCCTGCAGGGTGAGCGTGAGATGGCATCTCAGAACAGGACTCTCGGAACATTCGACCTTGTCGGAATTCCGGCAGCTCCGCGTGGAGTCCCGCAGATTGAGGTCACATTCGACATCGATGCAAACGGAATCGTTCATGTCTCCGCAAAGGACCTCGGAACAGGCAAGGAGCAGAGCATCCAGATCCAGAGCTCGAGCGGACTCGACGAGAGCGAGATTGACAGAATGGTCAAGGATGCCGAGGCACATGCCGAAGAGGACAAGCGCGAGCGTGAGAAGATCGATGCCCGCAACAACGCCGACAGCCTGGTCTACCAGACCGAGAAGGCAATGAAGGATTACGGCGACAAGGTCGATGCTTCAAGCAAGGCTACCATCGAGAGTGCTCTTGCAGATCTCAAGGCTGTTCTTGCAAACCAGAGCGCAAGCGTGGACGAGATCAAGTCCAAGACAGAGGCTCTGCAGAACGCTTCCTACAAGCTTGCCGAGGAGATGTACAAGAATGCAAACCCGCAGGGTGGTGCAGGTCCTCAGGCTGGCCCGCAGGCCGGACCTCAGGGTCCGCAGGGTCCTCAGGGTCCGCAGAACAACGGAGCTTCCGACGCCGATTATGAGGTTGTCAATTAAACAATCTGAGCTTCGCTTGGAAAACAGAAGAGGGGAATCGCAGAAGCGGTTCCCTTCTTGTGTACTATTCCTTTATTTTTTGTTAATTTATCTTTGAAAAGGATAATCAAGCATCATGGTTGATAAGAGAGATTACTACGAAGTTCTTGGAGTTTCCAAGAACGCATCACAGGAAGAAATTAAGAAGGCTTACAGGAAGCTTGCAATCGAGAACCATCCTGACAGAAATCCGGGCGACAAGGCTGCGGAGGAGAGGTTCAAGGAAGCAACGGAGGCCTATGAGGTTCTGTCTGACGAGACAAAGCGCAAGAACTATGACAGCTACGGATTTGCAGGTGTCGACGGTTCCCAGGGTTTCGGCGGTGCTGCATACAGAGACTTCAGCGATCTCTTCTCCGGTGGGTTCGGAAGCATCTTCGAGGATCTCTTCGGGTTCGGTGGCGGCGGAGCAACCAGACAGCGTGCCCAGGGCAATCCGAATGTCGGCCAGAGCATAAGAGTCAACATCGAGGTCGACCTTCAGGACATCGTGGCCGATTTCAAGAAAGAGATGACATACTCCCACCAGGTTGCCTGCGAGGCCTGCCATGGAACAGGATCCTCAAAGGGAAGCGCATCCACAAAGACATGTCCCACATGCGGTGGAATGGGGCAGATCAGGCAGTCCAGCGGATTCTTCTCCATGTCCCGCACATGTCCGACCTGCGGAGGACGGGGTACCGTGATCACGGATCCCTGCCCGAACTGCCGCGGAACGGGAACGGTCAGAAAGAGCCAGACTCTGAAAATCAAGATTCCCGCCGGAATCGAGAGCGGAAGCGACATCATCATTCCGCAGATGGGAAATGCCGTTGCCAACTGCGCAACTCCCGGTGACCTCTATGTGCGTGTGAACGTAAGACCTCACAAGTACTTCGTCAGAAGTGGCGAGGACCTTTATGTCCAGATTCCGGTTTCGATGACCCAGGCCGCACTCGGACTGGATATAAATGTGAAGAACCTTCAGAATGAGACCATCAAAGTCAGTCTTCCTGCCGGCGTTCAGAACGGAAAGATCATCCGTGTCAAAGGACAGGGTCTTCCCAGATACAAGAATCTGGACTCCAGAGGAGACATGTACATCAAGGTTCAGATCGAGACTCCAAAACGGCTCAGCCTCAAGGCCAGGCAGATAATGCGCGACCTCTCCGAGGCAATGGGAGAGAACGACAGTCCGACACCGGTTCCGTTCGAGAATAACTGAGGATAGCAATATGGGCACAAAGATCACAGGAATCCATGCCATTGAGGAAGCTCTGAAGAATGCTTCCCGCGGAAGCACACTGTACCTTCTCAGAGGAGACAGACGCAACAGCGCTCTGGAGATCAAAGCCATCTCCAACGGCAAGACCGCCGTCAAGAAAGTCTCCGAGGCGGAGATGAACAAGCTTGCCGGTTCAGAGGACCACAGGGGTGCTGTTCTGGATCTTGGAACAAGGGCTACCCAGAGCCAGGGCGGAAGGATTCGCGAGATGTCCGTGCTGGACTTCTGCAAGAGCCTCAAAGATGACCAGGGTGCACTGGTCCTTGCCCTTGATGAGATAACAGATCCGCACAACCTGGGGGCAATCCTCAGAAGCGCAGACCAGTTCTCCGCCGCATTGATAATCGTTCCTGAAAGAAGAAGTGCAAGTGCCAACGAGACTGTGATCAGAATCTCCTCAGGAGCTGCACAGTATGTCACCATGGCCACCGTCACCAACCTGTCCAGAGAACTGGACCTTCTGAAGGACCATGGCTTCTGGGTCTACGGTGCCGATATGGACGGAGATCCCTCATATACAACCAAGTTCTCAAAGAGGACAGTCCTTGTCATGGGAAGCGAGGGAAGCGGGATGAGATCCCTGGTCAGAACAAAATGCGACCATATCGTCTCAATTCCGATGTCAGGCCACATCGACTCGCTCAACGTGTCCGTTGCAGCCGGCATTCTGATGTACGAGTACAGAAGATCCAATCCTGTCTGATTAAAGAAATTGTCAGAGTCCCACTTTGAAGGCAAGGCCGAACGGCGGTGCCGGATTCTCTGTGTCCTTTTCCGTGAAAAGGGTGTGGAGGGCCGGAATTCCGTAGCCTATGGCAGCACCGAGCAAGGCTCCGGCCAGGACATCGGTTGCAAAGTGGTTTCCACTGACTACTCTGAGGACGGCTGTTGCAGTTGCAAGAGAATATGAGGATGCAACCACGGGAATCTTCCATTTAGATTCAGGATTGTATTTGCAGAATACGTAGCTTGTGAAAGAGGCTCCGGCGAAGGCCAGGGCTGTATGTCCCGAAAGAAAGGATTTGTGGCTTTTTCCCGACTGAACCTCGTCTTCAGGATATCCTTCGTAGTAAAGATAGGGCCGCTGTCTGGGAACAATGAGCTTTATCAGTTCCTTGATGCCGTATGTCAGCGCCACGGTCTCGGCATACATTATGCCTATCTTCAGGTACTCGCTTGAAGGTGCTGAAAGCAGTACTGCGGGCATTGCAAGTGATGCGGCTGTAGTCACTGTTGATACTGTAGACAAGGTCTTGTTATACGGCCTCATGACGAAAGAATCCAGTCTGTTGATCTCGGTACTGTCCAGCGGATATGTTTCCGAGAACACCGGTGCTGAGACAACCAGAATGAGAAACAAGACCGGAATCAGGTTTTTTGTGATTCTGCTCATTGTGCGTTGACCTGTTCCTCGAACCAGTTGGCAAGTGCGGTTGTCCTTCTGAGGAATGCACTGGGAAGGTCTACCGTAATGAACAGGACGGTGACTTCGGGCTCTCTTCCGAAAATCATGGCATTGGTGAACAGGACAAAGCCTTCCTCCGTCTCCAGGACTTCCAGATACATATGAAGTGCGCCTTTGTCAACGCAGGAGAAACCCATGTACTTCATTGCGGTGTAGTTGTTGATCTCCATCAGGAAGTCGCCTTCCTTGATGGTGTACTTCAGAGAATAAACGTTGCTTCCGAACCTGTTGTCCTTCTGGAATGCATAGCAGTTGTAGGAAGAGGGGACTTCCGTTGAAACAGGATCAGGGATTTTGCTGCTTGTCTTGTCAGGATTGCTGATCATATATGCATCCTTGAAAAGGACGGTGGGTTTCTCTCCTGCCAGATGGGAGATGTACATCAGCCCCTTCTGGGTTGAGATGCGTCTGAGCAGGTTGAAAAGATAGACTTCTCTTTCCGACTGAGGGAGATTGATGAAGCTTTCAGGATAAGGGATGAATTTCACTGACGAGACGGAGAATCCGTCGTACATCCTGTCCGCCTTGACGGCAAGGCTCATTCCCTGGGAACTGCGGGGAGCGATTGATGAGATCCTCTGACCGTCACTTGTAATGGCCTCGAAAACGGTTCCCTCTTTCAGGCTCTGGATCTGCTCTTCCGTGAACGAGGGGAAAAGTGTCGAAAGGGAAGGAGCCGCACAAAGCACGGCGCAAACTGCAAGCAAGGTAACAATTATTGTCAGGCGTCTCATAGTCTCTCTTTAATAAGCGTTCTTGTTGATAAAACCCTTGAAGAACGTAAGAATTACAATCTTGAAGTCAAGGAAAACAGACCAGTTCCTTATGTAGTAAAGGTCGAAGGCAACCCTTTTCTCAATTGATGTGTTGCCTCGCAGGCCGTTCACCTGAGCCCATCCTGATATTCCGGCCTTGACCTTGTGTCTGAGATCATAGCCAGGGATGGTCTTCTTGAACTCCTCCACAAGCTCCGGTCTTTCGGGTCTGGGGCCAATCAGGCTCATGGACCCGGAAAGCACGTTGAAGAACTGGGGAAGCTCGTCAAGGCTGGTCTTTCTGAGTATTCGTCCGAGTTTTGTGACTCTCGGATCATCCTCCTCCGTCCAGTGGGGACCGTTCTGCTCCGGCATGTCGGTTCTCATGGACCTGAACTTCAGCATCTCGAATACCCTGCCGTCCCTGGTGACCCTTTTCTGTCTGAAGAACACAGGACCCTTGGAGGAGAGCTTCACCATCAGTGCAAGGATGAGGAACAGCGGCGAAAGCAGCAGAACCGCAAATGAACAGGAGATGATGTCGAACGTCCTCTTGATGAATCTCTTTCCCAGAGACATCTCCGAGTTGTTCAGCTGTACGGCAGGGATGGTGTAGAAGTCCCGGATTACCGATCCTGCATAGGATCTGGGTATGTCGGACAGAAGGAAGACCTGTGCGTTCAGAAGCTCAAGACCCTGATGGACTGCCGTTCCCTTGCTCTCCGAGGAATCTGTAGGTGGAAAGCCTATGACCACCATGTCTATGTCATTGTCCTTGACGGCCTGCTCCAGGTTGGCGGCATCTATTTGTGTCAGTCCTTCAATCGGGGAAGCCTCGCCCAGATACTGGCCTATGATCTTGATTCTGGACAGGACTCCGTGGGAGACGGTCGTGTCGTAGAAGTCCTGCATCTTCTTTCCATATCCCACCAGAAGGGCTCTCTGCAGGAACTGTCCTGATTTTACCTTCCTTCCGATTATGGTGTTTGTGATTCTTCTTCCGATGAACAGAAACATGAAGTGCATGACAAGGAAGATCGCCAGTGCAATGCGGCTGACGGTTATGCTCATCACGTAGTAGTAGAAGACGACGAAGGTCAAAAACACGCCGACCGAAACCCTGAGAAGGGAACCGACCTCTCTGCTCCATTTTGAAACCACGTTGGATTCATACAGTCTGTTCAGGAAAAGGAAGAACAGGCTTGAAAGCAACGCCAGAAACGAAAGTGCGGTGAAAAGTCCCAGGGAATCCCGTGCTCCGCCGGGGAGAATGAAGAATCTGAGGTAGTAGGAAAGAAACCAGGCGGCCAAAGTGGCAATAATGTCCAGCGTCAGACGTAGAGTGAATTGGAATCTTTCGAAGTTGCCCTTCTTCTGTCTCATATCTCTAAGTATAGTAAATCACTAAAATATAGTCAAAGCGAGTACCTGAGACCTACGACAAATTGGGCATCGCTGTCATTGATATCTTTTCTGTTGTAAACGTTCCAGATCCGGATGAAGTCAGCCTGTCCGTAAACCCTGAGTTTCTCATTTACCTGATACTGGCAGAAAGCCCCGATATCCAGAGTGTAGGATACGGCATTGCGCAATGAAAGCTCGTCGTCATCGTATCTGTAGTTTTCGGTCTCATGCTTGGAAGTGGGTGTGACGGAGGTCTTTTTCCATTCCTCATCGCCATCACCTCCGATCTCGCTCCATTTTGTCCACATGTCGTGTGTGCCGTGTGCCATGAAGAAGGCGTTTGCGGACAGCGTGAGTGAGCCCGGTCTCTTCCATTCTACGTTCAGGTTTGCCACCAGACTGTCTGCACCGTATCTGTATCCCAGATAGTACTCGTCGTATACCAGGGCATCGTTTCCTCTTCCTGTGATATAGGATCTTGTGGCGACAACGTAGTTGAGTCCGTAGCTTTCGGAGCTTGCGTCATAGGGATCCTGGGAATAGCGCAGATACGTGTAAGGGTTGACCAGAGCGCCTTCGAGGTTGATTTTCACTAGGCCATCGAACAGTCCTGTGGCATAGGTTGCCCCTGCAAGGATTCCAATTGCGTTCGGATAGCCTCTGTTTGCGGGGCCTCCTGCGCTCTCTCCCGCAATGGCCAGGTCATCGACAATCAGCTGGGCATAGAGATTCAGACCTTTGACGGGAGTGTAGTCTATCTCGCCGATTATGGTTGAATTCGTTTCGGAGGGGGTATACAGGTTGTGGTAGATCGAAATCGGAATCAGTACCCGAGGATCGATTATTCCGTCTTTTGATGCGTACATGATGGCTTCCGTGATGGAAAAGGACAGCTTGTCCTTTATCACACGGCCTTCGAACCTGTGTGCCAGATAGAGCTTGATCCCTTTGAGGGGTTCTTTCTCAATTCTGCCTTTGGCTTCCGAGCCCTGATATGGACCGTAGAAGTTGGATTCGTGAGGATAGGAACTTACAAGGAATGTGTACTTGAAGCTCTTTGAGAATGCGGTGAATCTTGCCATGTCGTGGTAGGGGAGGTTGTCGCTCATTGCAAGGTTTCCGGTCTTTCCCAGTCCCCAGTTAAGGCGATCTCTTCCCAGCTGTACCGTCCACCCATCTGATCCGAACGATGCAAAGGTTCTGTACGGCATGTTCATGTCCCAGGACAGGAACTTTTCCCCGTCAATGAAATGGAGGAACGGGATGTTGCTTCCAACGTGTGTGGCTCCGAACTCGTTCTGCCAGCCTGTTCCGAAATGGAACCCGGTCCTTATCTGAGGTGCCATGAAGAAGTAGAAGTGGTCCTTCACGTCGAATTCGATGTCGAGTTCCAGAAAAGGATTCTGGTGGATTGTGTCATAGGACCAGCTGTCTCTTCCGGTGAAAACCTTTTCGGTCACCCTGTTGATGTCCGGTCTTGTCAGGCCGTCCGTGTTCGTGTGTACGTAAAGCTCTGCGGATGTGCTTGCGGAGAACTGAAGCGACATTGATCCGAAGTCTCTGCGAAGTTCCCTGTCCAG
>CADBOI010000096.1 GCA_902796335.1 uncultured Spirochaetales bacterium | reverse complement strand
TTGACATCAACGAGAATCACAAGGCTTCCTGCTGGATGAATGTGAAGCTCGCATTCGAAGGAGGTGCCGTATGACAAGCACTCCGCTTATTGAAGTTAAGAACCTCAAGCAGTACTTCCCCGTAAAGACCGGTTTCTTCAAGACCGAATACCTCAAGGCTGTGGACGATGTCTCGTTCGCAATAAATGAGGGTGAAACTTTGGGTCTTGTCGGAGAATCAGGCTGCGGAAAGACCACAGTCGGAAGAACAATCCTCAGACTGTACGAGCCCACTGCCGGCGAGGTTCTCTTCCATGGCGTTCCTGTCACGAAGAACAACATCCATGGAATGAGACAGAAGATGCAGATGGTCTTCCAGGATCCGTATTCATCGCTCGACCCCAGAATGACGGTCGAGGACATCATCGGAGAGCCTCTGGATGTCCACCATCTGTATGACAACAAGAGCGAGAGAAGGGAGAAGATCCTCACCCTGATGGAATATGTCGGACTGAACGCAGAGCATGCCACACGTTATGCCCACGAGTTCTCCGGCGGTCAGAGACAGAGGATCGGAATTGCCAGAGCACTGGCAGTGAATCCGAAGTTCATCGTCTGTGACGAGCCTGTATCGGCTCTGGATGTCTCCATCCAGGCCCAGGTCATCAACATGTTCGAGGAGCTTCAGGAGAAGCTTGGCGTAGCCTATCTGTTCATCGCCCACGACCTGCTGGTAGTCCACCACATCTCCAAGAGGATCGCAGTCATGTACCTTGGAAAGATCGTGGAAACCGGACTGGCCGACGACGTGAACTACACGCCGATCCATCCCTACACCGAGTCCCTGATGTCCGCAGTCCCGATTCCGGATCCTGAATACACCAGAAAGAGACAGAGAATCGTCCTCCAGGGCGATGTCCCGAGTCCTCTGCGCATGCCTTCAGGCTGTCCGTTCAGGACCAGATGCCGCTATGCCTGCCCCAAATGTGCGCAGGAAATGCCGCCTCTTACTGACCGTGGTAATGGACATAAGGTCGCTTGCTGGGTAAAGTAATGGTATAATCGGGGCAGTTCCTTCGTCGTTGCACCTGGGCCGTGCACCCGATTTTAGAAAGAATCAATAGGCGTGCATTGCATGCCTTGAATATTAAAGGAGAAAAGATATGAAGAAGACAATTGTTATCCTCATGGTACTCGTTGCTCTTTGTTCTGTCGTTTTTGCCACCGGTGCAGCCGAGACACAGAAAGCTGCTCCGGCAACTGCCGAACAGGTCATCAACGCAGAAGAGTACAAGGGTGCTGACTATGTCGATCCCATCAAGGGATGGGCAAAGTATGATGCTCTGGTTGCCTCAATCAAGGCTGAGACAGACAAGGCTAAGAGAACACAGATGATGCACGAGGCTGAGGATATCCTCATGAGCAACTGGTGTGTCATCCCAATCTACTACTACAACGATCTGTACATGGAAAAGCCATACGTCAGCGGCGTCTACACAAACCCGTTCGCAACAAAGTTCTTCCAGCATGCATCACTTTCCAACGGTTCAAAGACAATGCGCATCAACCTTGCTTCAGAGCCTGATTACCTCGACCCGGCACTCAACAGCTCTGTCGACGGTGCATGTCTCGCAGCAGCTTCATTCGCAGGTCTTTATTCCTACAACGAGCAGGGTGTCACATCACCGGCTCTCGCAGAGGGATACAAGGTTTCCGCAGACGGCCTGACCTACACAGTCACTCTCAAGAAGAACCTCAAGTGGTCGGACGGCTCCGCTCTCACAGCACAGGACTTCGTCTACTCATGGAAGCGTGCGGTTTCTCCTGAGACTGCCGCCGACTACGAGTACATGTTCAGCGGCTTCGACGGATATGCAGAGGGCAACCTCAACGTCGTCGCTCTCGATGACAACACCCTCCAGTTCAAGCTCATCGCTCCTTGCGCCTACATCGAGGACCTGATGGCATTCCCGACATTCTTCCCTGTCAAGCAGGCTGCTGTCGAGTCCTACAAGGACTGGAAGACAAGCCCGGGCGGCTGGTGTCAGGAAGCCGGATTCGTTTCAAACGGACCGTTCGTCTGCACAGGCTGGAACCACGATGTTTCAATGACATACGAGAAGAACCCGTACTACTACGATGCA
>CADBOI010000095.1 GCA_902796335.1 uncultured Spirochaetales bacterium | reverse complement strand
CAGACAGCAGTATTCAATTCTCACGATCGACAAGATCAACGCTTAAGGGAGGCAATCAATGGCTCATCATAAAGGTGGTGGTTCATCAAAGAACGGAAGAGATTCTAATGCACAGCGTCTCGGAGTGAAGCGTTACGGTGGTCAGGTCGTCAAGGGTGGTGAGATTCTTGTCCGTCAGCACGGAACAAAGATCCATCCGGGCGAGAACGTCGGTCTCGGATCAGATTACACTCTTTTTGCTAAGGTTGGCGGAAAGGTTCTTTATCATGCAAGGAACAACCGCAACTACGTAAGCATCGTTGTTGAAGAGTAATCAAGAGAATTAATCTCAATGTTTGGTTTTTCAGATGAAACCTATATCGACATTGCCTCCGGAAACGGGGGCAATGGTTGTGTCTCATTCAGACGAGAGAAATTCGTCGAGAAGGGCGGCCCTGACGGCGGTGACGGCGGCAAGGGCGGCGATCTTGTCTTTGTGGTCAAGAACAATCTCAGGACACTGGCTCATCTGAAGATCATCAGGACTTTCCGTGCAGAGAACGGAAAGAACGGCAGCGGAGCACGCTGCTACGGAAGAAACGGCAACGACATGGAGATCCCGGTTCCTCCCGGGACCGTCATCAAGGACGCCCATACGGGCGAGGTGATCAAGGATCTCACAGGTATCGAGCGTTTCGTGTTCCTCAAAGGCGGCAAAGGCGGCCTGGGGAACTATCATTTCAGGACAGCCACAAGACAGGCTCCCAAGTTCGCCCAGCCGGGAGAACCCGGAATCGAGATGCGTGTCGGTCTTGAGCTTCTGGTAATCGCGGACATCGGTTTCGTGGGCTTCCCCAATGCGGGCAAGAGCTCTCTGATGAACATGCTCACCAACGCCAGAAGCAAGGTTGCCTCCTATCCATTCACAACGAAAATCCCTCAGCTGGGCATGATGAGACTGGGTGATCAGGATGTCGTGCTTGCTGATATTCCGGGCATCATCGAAGGTGCCAGCCAGGGTGCCGGCATGGGCTTCAAGTTCCTGAAGCACATAGCAAGGACCGGCGGCCTTGCATATCTCGTGGACATGTCCGATCCGGCGTTCCTGGACCAGTACGAGCTTCTGAGACATGAGCTTGAGACCTACTCGCCTGACCTTCTCGAGAAGAAGGAGGTCCTGATAGGAACCAAGCTGGACGAGGACGGAGCCCCGGAGAACTTCGAGATATTCAAGAAGAAATACAGCGACAAGCTGGTTTTCGGAATGTCCATCTTCGATGAGGACTCGGTCAAGCCGATAATGAAGGCCTTCGTGGACATGATCGGGAAACCCGTGGAAGAAAGGGGCTTCAGTTCCAGGCCTGACGGGGATGCCTACTATCCGGAAACCCAGGAGGAGTATGAGAACGTCTAGGATTGCGGTAATGGGAGGAAGCTTCGACCCGGTTCATCTGGGGCATCTCTTTCTTCTCCACTGTGCTGTCTCCATGACGGATTACAACTCGTTCCTTCTTGTTCCCGCAAAGCTCAGCAACTTCAAACGTGACAGCGCCCCCAAGGCATCTGACGAAGACAGACTTCAGATGCTGAAACTGGCAATAATGGACTATCACGATATCTATGGTCAGGATTTTTCTGCAATCGGCAGGAATCCAGACATCAGAGTATCTGAAATGGAACTTGAAAGGGGAGGCGTCTCCTACACTTCGGATACTGTCAGAAACCTGAAGGAATCCGGTTATGAGGACATTGCCCTCGTCATAGGGGACGACCATATAGCGGGTCTTTCAAGATGGCATGATTTTGAATACATCAGGGACAATGTGGAATTCCTCATCTGCAGACGTGAGGCAGACGGTCCCAAGTGGGACCTTGTTCCTCCGGGAACCAGATACAGGGCCATTGAGCCGGACGAGCTCTATCCTCAGTCCTCAAGTGCTGTGAGATCGGATGTCGGTGCGAACCTTGATTTTCTTTCGCAGAGGGTCAGAGACTATGTCAAAGCAAAGAATCTTTACGTATGAGGAGCTGTCTTCGCTTCTGAAGGAGACGGTGTCTGAGAAAAGATATCTTCACAGCCTCGGTGTCGCCACCACGGCGGCGGAGGTTCTCGAGTATTTCAGTTGCTCGGACTATGTCCGGCACTGGAACGGTTTCGAGGCTCCTTTTTTCTGCGGCATAGTCCATGACATAGCCAGGGAGAAAACGGACCAGGAGCTTCTGGAATTCTGCAGAAGACGGAACATCTTCCTGTCTGCGGAGGATGTGAAGGCTCCGGTTCTTGCCCATGGAACGGTATCTGCGGAAATAGCGATGGACCTGGTTGGAAACTATCCGTTCTCCTGGTACAAGGCTCTGTGCGTCCACACAACGGGTAATGCCGGAATGGACGACCTTGCGCTTGCTCTTTTCGTTGCGGACTACATAGAGCCCACAAGACGTTTCATGACGGATGAAAGAAGGAAGTTCTATCTTTCATCGGCCAATCTTTGGCAGTGCGCCTACAGGGTTCTGTGTGATATGATTAAGCATTGGAAGGAAACCGGTTATTTCCAGGCATCGAGCGGTTCGCTTGCCATGAAGGAAAGTCTTGAGAGGAGAGGCTGCACGTATGAATAGAATCCGCACCGGATTCAGAACTGTTCTCATTGTACTGCTCATGCTCACGGTTATGCTTCTTGCAGGCTGCAGCTCGGATTCCAGAGTCTGCTATTATGCCTATTTCGAGGACTGCGCGTACTCGATCATATACTCGGCCAGAAACAACAGCGTCTACTGTATCCAACTCCCGTTGGAGCAGATCCTTCTCTGGGGAAAGGCCTCGGGAATGGATTCCATACCTACTGCCATGAAGAACTATGTGGGTATGAAGGACAAGGGCTTTCTGATCGGGACCGCGGACTCCGTTCCCACAATCAAGGACATCCTGGATGCCCTGGGGTCTGAAAGCACGGAAACCCCGTCAAGCATGAAGAGGGTGAAGACTCTGGTCGCCGAGGCACCGGTATTGAGCAAACGCCCTCTGTTGGATAAGATAAACCAGCTCTGCGGACAGGATGCGGAAAGCCTTCTGAAGCTGCTTTCCGACAGAAATCCATCCTGCAGGTGCTACGATGCACAGAGCATTTTCAATACAGAAGATCTGAACTTCTCACAGCGCTATTTCTCGCAGTGGCTGGAGCAGGTTCTTGGAGGTGAAGCATGAAGGAAGAGACAAGATCGCAGGCCCAGCAGCTCTGCACTTTCCTCACGGACCACAAAGGACTCGAGGTAACGATGATTGACGTGTCGCAGGACTGTTCCTGGACAGATTGCTTCATCATCTGCACCGTCACCAGCCTTGGACACCTCCGCGGCCTTGCCCACGAGATATGGTCTGAGATCGACTCCCTTGGTCTGGAGGTCAGAAACCGCCACAAGGCAGTAGGGGATGACGGCTGGGAGCTCATCGACTGCGGTGACATTGTGATCCACCTGATGAGCCAGGAGATGAGGGATTTCTATTCTCTTGAGAAGCTCTGGCAGAAGTTCGGCAAGTAATCAGTTTCCCAGAAGCACTTCGCCCGACTGTGTCCCTGTGAGTTTTCCGTCATGGAGGGCAAAGACTCCGTTCACCATAACAGCCTCAAGACCGTCGCACATGGCATAGGGATTGTGAAGGCTTGAGTTGTCCTTCAGCCTGTTTTTGTCAAACAGAACCAGATCCGCTTTGGCTCCTTCCTCTATCCGGCCTCTGTCCGCAAAGCCCAGTCTGTCCGCAACCTTGCGTGTCATCTTGTTGATCGCGACCTCCCACGGGACATCCTCTTCCTTGCATCTCTGGCAGAGAAGATGGATGGCGGCATTGGCGCTTCTGGGGTGGGCGGACTGTCCGGTGTACAGGGCATCCGTTCCGAAGCTCATCAGCTCGTCGTCGAAAATCATCCTGAGCTTGTCCTGTGTCTGGGTGATGTCGGACATCAGGGCATAGCCGGTTTCCCTTGAAAGAAGGCTGAACAGGGCATCGTAAGGATCCAGTCCGAGCTTCTCTCCGACCTGGGCCAGAGTCATCTCGCTGTATTCCGGAAAGCTTTCCATAGTCACTATGCTGATGTCTTCCCAAGGACAGAGCTCTGTTATGCTGTCCCACTGGACCGGGTGCTCCATCTCGTCCACGATGCTGTCCCTGAGTTTCCTGTCCGTAGCGGTCCTCTTCAGGGTTTGTGAAAGCTCTTCGGCGGTCAGTCTGAGAAGCCTTGGCGGGAGCAGGCTGAAGAGGCTTGTGCTTCCGTATTCGTACGGATACTGGTCGTACGCCACATCAAAGCCTTCGTCCCTGAGTGCATGGATTTTCCTGAGCACTTCGGGAATCTTGTCCTGGTTCTTCCTTCCGATGGCCTTGAGGTGGGAGATCTCGAGTCTCGCTCCGGTCTCGCGGATGAAGGATATGATCTCGTCTATGGATTCAAGGATCTCATCGCCCTCGCATCTGTGGTGGACACAGAACAGCGCGTTGTGGGCCCTGACAACCTTGAGAAGCTCCACGATCTCGTCATGGTCTGCAAAAAGACACGGGGCGTAGTAGAGGCCGCTGGACATTCCAAGACAACCCTGCGAAAGGGAGATGTCCAGGAGTCTGCACATCTTCACTATCTCCTCTTTTGTCGCTGCCCTGTTGGGGTTTCCCTCGATTGCAGTCATTCGCAGGCGGCTGTGACCCTGCAGGAATCCCATGTTCACGCCGGGTCTGAGCAGGTCTTCATAGGACTGGAAATCGGTCCAGGTCCAGGAAGGATAGTGTCCGATGATGTCGGCGAAAGCAGGGCTGTCGGATGCGCGTCTGGGGAAGACTCCCACTCCGCAGTTTCCTGATAGGTCGAAGGTGATTCCCTGCTGTACCTTGTGGGACATGGCGGGATTGCGCAGGACCTCCAGGTCGCTGTGGGCATGCATGTCCATGAATCCCGGACAGAGTGTGAGACCCGTGCAGTCGATGACCTTTGCATCATCGGAAACACGGATGTCCCGACCGATTTTCAGTATCGAGGAACCCCGGACAAGCACACTTGCCTGGCAGGGCGCATTCAATGATCCGTCAATGACCGTTGCGTTTTCAAAGAGGGTTTGCATTTTCATTTTTCTTCACTGTGCGGCTGCTGCCGTCACTGCATCAAGTACCATGGATACGAGCATCTGGCTGTTTCCGCGGATCGCCGTGGATGCCAGAGCTGCCTTGAGCTCGGGAATCTGTGCTGATCCGAAGAGGGCAGGCGGAAGCTTTGCCTTGAACATCTCGTTTGCAAGAAGGATGAAAGCCAGTTCCGGATTGCCCTTCTCAAACGGCTGTATTCTCATGATTTCGGCGAACAGGAAACTTGCTCTTGCCACCGGATGCAGAACAGACCATGGACCTGAGTACTGCTCCATCATGGCCTCGGTCTCCTGACTCTGGCTGCCACCGAGTTTGTAGACTCCTGCGGACCTCTCGTCGATGGACATCATGAGCCTGCTGTGCAGGTCACGGATGCGTTTCTCATTGAGGTCGAACGGGATTGAATTCAGAGCCGATCTCATGTTGAGGGCAAGGATCTGTTTCTCAAGCGGGATGTCGGACTGGTTCTCCAGATTGAAGATTGCCAGAACGTTCTCAAGGCTTATTAC
This sequence comes from uncultured Spirochaetales bacterium, assembly GCA_902796335.1. Classification (GTDB taxonomy): domain Bacteria; phylum Spirochaetota; class Spirochaetia; order Sphaerochaetales; family Sphaerochaetaceae; genus UBA9732. Next base: position 1,970 of record CADBOI010000095.1, on the reverse strand, counting down.
CGTGTTATCGTAGCAGAGGGCTTCGAGAACAATCTCCACCTTCCTGTCGGTGGTCAGGCTGTACTGGCTCGTGCTTCCACGGAGCTTGTCAGCCTCGCGATAGTCCTGGCTGCCTGTTCTGAGAGCACGGTTCTTCATATATCTGAGGGTTCTGCCGTCGGCGGGTTTCTGAGTACCTGCAGGAATGCTCCAGACCCAGTCGCCGACTCTCACGGCTCCCTCGATCTTGCCTTCCACGCACAGAGACCTGACGCGTCTTTCGCTTATGCCCCATTTCTGGGCGGCTTCCTTTGTACTGATGTAGTCCATGGCTATAGGATATTCCGAGTTCGGCATGATTTCAAGTAGGCTCAGGACTTTGTGGAATCGTGAAAAACTATGGGATATAATGTGCCTCTGGGTAGATTGTGTGTATTTTTGTGAAGAGAACCACACTTTAATTGAACATGCAGAGGTTCGGGGGTAAACAGGTACTATGAAACTCATCTACGTGGTTGAAGATCATCAGGTCATAAGGGAAGGCGTTCGCAGGTATCTTGAGCTTGCGGGCTACAAGGTTCTTTCTTTCGGGAACCTTGCCTCTGTGCGCGAGGCCTTCCGAATCACCAAGGCGGATCTTCTGATCCAGGATGTCATGCTTCCTGACGGAGACGGGTTCGAGTTCGTGAGAGAACTGCGGCAGACGATCGATATCCCCGTTATCTTCATGACGGCCAGAATAGCCGAAGAGGACAGGATCCATGGCTTCGAGCTCGGAGCAGACGACTACATCTCGAAACCTTTCTCTCCGAAGGAGCTTGTGCTGAGGGTCCAGGCCATCTTCCGCAGGATCGACGGAGGAAAGGAAGTCGACAGGGGCCGCAGGAACACCTTCAGGGCGGAAAATGGAATCCTGTGCTTCGATGAGATAGAGCACAAGGTGACCGTCAACAACGAGGTCATTCCCCTGACTGCCGCCGAGTGGAGGATACTGGGATTTCTGATCGAGAACTCAGCAAGGATCCTTCCCCGTGCCGAAATCCTCAAGACATGTTTCGACTACTCGTCCGAATCCTATGAGAGGATCGCGGACACCCACATAAAGAATCTCCGTGCAAAGCTCGGCCCGTATCCGTGGATCGAGACCGTGCGCGGCTACGGATACAAGTTCATCGGTTATCCGGTTGAGGAGAACGCCTGATGAGAAAGGTCTTTGTCCGTTATTTCCTTAGCATCTTCGCCATTGCCGTTGTGGTCATGATTGTCCAGTTCGGCATGCTTGTGCTCCAGTACAGAGTCAGCCAGGACCAGTGGAAGACCAAGGTCTATGATGATTTCATCCTTTCGGTTGAGAATTCCATCAATGACGGTTCGATGGCTGACTACGGACTGAACAGCATCTACTACACGGTCTCCGGAATCGAGGACGACAGAATCAGCGGGTTCATCCTCAGGGACATAAGCGGAAGCACCATGGTCGCCTTCGGGCGAAACGAGGACGGCCGTGCCCTGAACCTGCCTGTGGCATCGGGCAAGGAGAAGGAGGAGGGCAAGGAAAATGCCAGGATCAAACTGGCCACCAGAATAGATGTGAACTCCACATATGATCCCCGCACCAGAGACCTGAGCCTTACATCCGTGGCCAGCGTGGAGACAAAGGGTGTGGAGATATCGGTTCCGGACAACCTGCGCAACGAGGGAATAATCGGATCCCTTGTCATTGCCATTGACGGAACGGATGCTTTCATCGTGGACCTTCTGACCTACAGCCCCAGGACCTACAAGTATTCGAAGGACATCATCAACTCATGCCTGAAGTCCATGCTGATCTCCCTGCCCATCTGTCTTGTGATAGCGATTGTCGCGGCATGGATAGTAAGCTCCAGAAACGCCAGATACATCAACGGTGTCAGAAAGGCCCTGAGCGACCTGTCCCACGGAAAGACTGACGTATCCATTCCCAGACAGAAGAACAGCGACCTTAACGAGAT
>CADBOI010000094.1 GCA_902796335.1 uncultured Spirochaetales bacterium | reverse complement strand
TTGGCTCCGGAAAGGCCGATTCCCTGTCCGGCCATCCTGTCAAACAGATCCGGTCGGTATTTGATTGTCTCTATGATGGCCTGTTTCTGTCTCCATACATTGATTTCCGAAGTATTTCCGCTTAGCAGGACATCAGGAACGCTTTTTCCCTCGAATTCAAAAGGATGGGTGTAGTGAGGATATTCCAGAAGTCCTGTCTCAAAACTCTCGTCCTCGGCAGACCCCTGTCTCAGGCTTTTGGGAAGAAGGCGAAGCACGCTGTCGCAGATCACCTGGGCGGCAATCTCTCCGCCTGTGAGGATGAAATCACCTATGGAGATTTCCTCGTCCACATAGTCCCGGACCCTTTCGTCAAAGCCCTCGTAATGTCCGCAGACAAGGACAAGATGCTCAAGTGACGCGAACCGGTGGGCGGCCTTCTGGTCATAGACCCTGCCTTTGGGCGACAGGAGGACCACGTGCGACTTTACGGTTCTGACGGAAGATATTGCCTTGGAGACCGTGTCAACACGCATGACCATCCCGGGGCCTCCTCCGTACGGAGAGTCGTCCACAGCCCTGTAAGAACCTTCTGCATAGTCCCTTATGTCAACGCAGTCGAACACAAGGTCTCCCCTGTCTGCTGCACGTGAGACAACTGCGGTCTTTCTGAAGCTGTCAAAACTCTCGGGGAAGATGGAAAGAACGGAAATCCTCATTTTCCTTCCTCCCCGGGCGGACTGTCGACCACCTCGATCTCCTTGATCATGAACTCGTTGCCCTGGACAAGGTAGGTCCTCTCACTTCCGCAGAACGGGCAGGTCCTGCCGTATTCCACGGTGGGATATTCCTTCCTGCAGTCCTCGCAGAAGGTTATGGCATTTATGCGTTCGATATGGATCTTCGCATCCTTGAGAACGGTCTCCTTCTTCACCGCCCAGTTCCAGCAGTCCTCGAACAGCTCGGGAATGACTGTGGAGACCTCGCCGAGCTGGATCGTCACGGAATTCACCCGTGAGACCTTGTTCTCGGTGGCAATCTCGTTGACCTCCTTGATGCAGTGGAACACCACCCCGAGTTCGTGCATCAGTCCTGGTCCTTCGGTCTTGTGAAGACGATCTTGGCGGCACGCTTCGCCATGTACGGAAGCAGCGCTCCGAACTTCTTCTCGGCTATTGTCATCTTGCTTGCCTCGGGATGGTCCCTGTGAAGCGTGATGGCATCGAACTTGCACTTCGTGGTGCAGATTCCGCAGCCAATGCATCTGTTCTGATCCACAACCGTGGCTCCGCAGCCAAGGCATCTTGCAGTCTCTTTCTTGACCTGCTCCTCGGTGAGGGTGGCCTTGGTCTCCTTGAAGCCCTTGGGATCCACGCCTCCGATGGTGCCTTCCTCCTGGCGGCCGGCAGTGTCATAGCTTTCCACAAGGATGTCGTCCTTGTTCAGTTCTATGAACTCGCGCCTGTTCTTTCCGATCGTCATGTGGCCGTGCTGGACGAACCTGTGAAGCGAATCTGATGCCTCATGGCCTGCGGCGATGGCATCAATCGCGAACTTGGGACCTGTGTATACATCGCCACCGACGAAGATGTCTGGCTCCGCGGTCTGGTATGTGAGCTTGTCCGCCACAGGACCGTTGCCTCTGCCGAACTCGACCTTAGTTCCCTTGAGCAGATTTCCCCACTGGATCGACTGTCCGATGGCGAAGATGACCTTGCCGGCAGGAATCTCGATGGTCTGGCTCTCGTCATAAAGCGGGCTGAAGCGGTGGTTCTCGTCATAGACCCTGGTGCACTTCTTGAAAACAATGCCCGAGACCTTTCCGTCGGCAGTCTTCACCTCTTTCGGGCCCCAGCCGAATCTGATCTCCACATCGTCCTCGCGGGCTTCCAGAACCTCCTCCTTTGTGGCGGGCATGATGTCCTCCGTCTCAAGGCAGAACATGGTGACCTTCTTGGCGCCGCTTCTTGCGGAGACCCTAGCGGCATCGATTGCGACGTTTCCGCCACCTACGACCACCACATTCTCTCCGTCATAGCGGAAGTTTCCGGTATTCGCGATTCTCAGGAAATCAACGGCAGTGGTTGTGCCCTCGGCATCCTCGCCCGGAATTCCGGGGAGCTTTCCGCCCTGGCATCCGATTGCCACGTAAAAGGCCTTGTATCCCTCTTTTCTGAGCTGGTCTATGGTAATGTCCTTTCCGACCTCGATTCCTGTCTTTATCTCGACGCCCATCTGACGCATGACATCGATCTCGGCCTCGATCACATCTTTTTCAAGCTTGTATGACGGGATTCCGTATGTGAGCATTCCGCCTGGCAGATCGTTCTTCTCGAACACCGTCGGGTAGTAGCCCATCTGGGCGAGGTAGAACGCGCATGAGAGACCCGCAGGTCCTGCGCCGATTATTGCGATCTTCTCCTTCCACCTTCCCCTGTTTGAGGCAACGACGATGTCCGGAACATAGCGGGTCTCGGCCTTGAGGTCCTGCTGGGCGATGAACTTCTTGACTGCATCTATTGAGACTGCTCTGTCAATTGTTCCTCTGGTGCATGCATCCTCGCACCTTCTGTTGCAGATCCTTCCGCAGACTGCGGGGAACGGATTCTCCTTCTTGATCAGAGCAAGGGCTTCCTTGTACTCGCCCTGGGCGGCCTTCTTCAGATAACCCTGGACCGCAATGTGTGCGGGACAGGCTGTCTTGCATGGGGAGGTTCCGGTCTCATGGCAGTTGATCCTGTTCTTGTCCCTGTAGTCCTCGTCCCACTTGTCCTTGCCCCACTTCCTTGCATCCGGCATGATCTGCTTCGGATACTTGACCTCGGATCCGTCGGCCTTGCAGAGCTTCTGTCCAAGTTTCAAGGCACCTGCGGGGCAGTATTCCACGCACTGTCCGCAAGCCACGCACTTCTCCTTCTCCACATGGGCCCTGTATGCGCTGGCGCTCATGTTCGGAGTGTTGAACAGCTGGCTGGTCCTCAGGGCGTTGCAGATCTTCACATTGCAGTTGCAGATGGCGAAGATCTTGTTCTCTCCGTCGATGTTGGTGATCTGGTGGACAAAGCCGTTGTCCTCGGCACGCTGCAGGATCTCCATGGCCTGCTCGTAGGTGACATCATAGCCTCTGCCGGTCTCGCGGCAGTAGTCGGCCATATCGCCAACACCGATGCACCAGCCCTCGTAATCGTCGGCACAGCCTTCGTCCATCTTCTTGCGCCCGTAGCGGCAGGAGCAGATTGAGGCTCCGATATGGCCCTCGTAGCGCTTGAGCCAGTACGAGATGTGCTCTATGTCTATGCTCGTGTTCTCAAGACTGATCGCCTTCTCCACAGGAATGACGTGCATTCCTATTCCGGCTCCTCCTGGAGGAACCATGGCGGTGATGTGCTCAAGTGGCAGGAACGTCATCCTTTCGAAGAACATGGCAAGCTCAGGATGCTTTTCCATCAGAGCCTTGTTCATGTTGGTGTACTCGGCGGATCCCGGCACAAACAGAGGAACCCAGTAGTTTCTGTCCTCCTTGTTGTAGGTGGTGCCCGGAACAGGACCGTCCTTGGTGTACTTGTCGCCGTAGTCGTACTCCAGCATTCCAATGATGGCAAGCTTCTGGATGAGGTCGTCGGCCTTCTTTCCCATGCCGGCCTTTTCAGCCATCTGCAGCATCTCGGCATATGGATATTTCTTTCTTGTCTTCATCTGGAGAAGCAAATCAAGACAGGCTTCGGACTCGTCCTTGGGGAACTCGTCCTCGAATATGCATGCGAATCCCCAGTACTCCGGATCGGTTGTCTTGATTCCCTTTATCTTTCCGGGAATTCTGTCTGTTACCCTTCTGACGAACTTCAGAAGTTTGGGATTCGGGTTCTCGTCGTGCATGTGCTTGGGCACGAACTTTGTGCTCATTTCCGGCATGTCAGCTCTCCTTCCAGTCTTTCACCTGGTCTTCCAGCCAGGTTGTGAATCTTTCTATTCCTTCCCCTGTCTTGGCGCAGATGGGAATCACCTGAGCCTTGGGGTTCCTCATGTGGACATACTTCCCGCAGAGGTCCAGATCAAAATCGAAATAAGGCATCACATCGATCTTGTTGACCAGAACAAGGTCGCAGATCGAGAACATCAGCGGATATTTCAGCGGTTTGTCGTGTCCCTCGGGAACCGACAGAATCATGCAGTTCTTGCTTGATCCCGTGTCGAACTCGGCCGGGCATACAAGGTTGCCCACATTCTCCAGAATGGCGAGGTCAACATTCTCCAGATCCAGGTTATCAAGTCCCTGTCTGGTCATCTCGGCATCAAGGTGGCACATTCCGCCCGTGTGGAGCTGGATGGACGGCACACCTGTCCCCTCGAGAATCTTCTTTGCATCCACATCGGAATCGATGTCCGCCTCCATCACGGCTATGTTCAGCCTGTCCTTGAGGGCGTTGATCGTTTTGATCAGGGTTGTGGTCTTTCCGCTTCCCGGAGAGGACATCAGATTCAGGAGAAAGACTCCCTTCTTCTTCAGTTCACCGCGAAGTCTGTCCGCATCCCTGTCGTTGTCTTCGAATATGCTCTTTTTGATTTCTATTACCCGAACTTCGTCCATGTTCCGTCCCCAATGAGTTTATTAAATATGATTGTAATCCATTCCTCAACTGAAAAGCAGTCTATTTTGCTATTTTTTGAGTTTTATACTGCCTGTACCATGCTTCAGATCCAGGAAATAAGGCAGCGGATTAGCAAAACCGTCGGGAAACGGCTGGTCACGCCTGAAATCCGGGATCCAGAGGATCTCGTTGTCATCGCGCTCCTGGACAAACCCGTCGATTTCCAGTTCATCCACCAGATCAAGGAGCATGTTGTACTCGCTGTCCGTCATCTTCTCAAAGCCCGGGTTCTCCTTCGGGGGAACGAACTGGACCATCAGGGACAGAAGCGAGCAGCCTCGCAGATTGTCGGCATACCAGTTAAGGAAATCCACAGTCGCATCGATGCATCCGGGGAAAACCAGATGTCTGACCAGCGTGCCCTTGAGCCCGTTTTCAAGATCCGTGTGGGGATGGCGGCGCTTTAGGAACCTTGCAACCGGTACAACTGCATCGGCATAGGCGGACAGACCGCAGAAACGTGAGGCAACGTCACAGCTCAGCGTCTTGATGTCCACAAGGTACAGATCGATCAGATGGTCGATCATCCTCAGGGCATCCACGCTTTCATAACCGGATGAGTTCCAGACAATGGGAAGGGTCAGACCCCGGCTTTTGGCATCTGTGAGAGCCTCGACAATCGAAGGGATGTAATGAGTTCCCGTCACAAGATTTATCGAAGCCGCTCCGAAGGACTGCAGGGAAAGCATCAGGTCTGAAAGCTGGCTGACGGAAACGGAGATGCCATCCCATCCGGCCTGGCTTATCTGATAGTTCTGACAGTATCTGCAGTGAAGAGGACAGCCGCAGAAGAAGATCATTCCGGAGCCTTTCTCCCCTGTTACGGGAGGTTCCTCTCCCCTGTGCAGACCCGACCAGGCGATGCGGATGTCCGAGCTCTGGGCACAACGGCCCAGCTGTCCGGCGGTTCTGTCCACACGGCATCTGTTGGGGCACAGTTCACAGCAGCTGTACGGTGATTTTTCCTCTTGCATTCTATTGACCCTTGGGGGTAAATATATCATTTTTTACTGTGATGAGAATATCGGAATTTTTCAGAAGGCTTTTCAAGAGACAGACTCCTCAGCTCCCGGAACCGGAAGTCGTTCAGGTTCCCGAGCCGAAACGTCCTGAAGAAAGATACATCCTTTCCCTCGACGGAGGCGGAATGCGGGGAATCATTCCCGTTGTCATCCTCCAGAAACTCGAGGAGTGCATCCGGAACAATGGAGGCGAGGATGACATTGCAACGTATTTCGACCTTGTTTCCGGAACCTCCACAGGCGGACTCATCACACTTGCACTGACATGCGACAGCGCACTTCCCCACATTGACAAGAACGGTTCGAGCCAGATAGACCTCGAGGCCCTTCTGAATAACTACATGACGATGGGAAAGGAGATATTCCAGGCCCAGACCTCGTTCTTCGGCCTCAGGCAGTTCATCTCCGACAAATACCATTCCACCAACATCCAGAACCTGTGCCAGCGCTGGTTCGGGACAAGGACCATGGACTGTGCCAAGGTCCCTGCCCTGATAATGGCCTACGACCTTTCCAAGGGATGCCAGAAAATCATATCCAGCTTCGGGGAGGACTCGAGCTGTCCTGTCTGGGTTGCCGCAAGGGCCACAAGCGCAGCCCCGACGTTCTTCTCTCCGATCGCATACAACGGAGACCTTCTGGTCGACGGAGGGGTGATCGCCAACAATCCGGTCATGTTTTCGTACTTCGAGGCAAAGGCCCTCTATCCCGAATGCTCGAAATTCCACATCCTTTCGGTCAGCACCGGCGGTGCCTACCACACCATGTCGATCGATTCGACAAAGGGTCTGATGAACTGGGCGGATCAGGTCTCGCCCATGTATTCCACAGCCCAGAAGAGAACAACCGACTTTGTGATGAAGAGAATCCCCGATGTGGAGTACATCAGAATCGATGACCCGCTTCCCGAGCCGGTGAAGATGGACGAGACGAATCCGTCCTCGCTCCAGTACATCAAGGCCCAGGCAAGCATCAGCGCCTCCGCACACAAGGACGAGCTGGACGCTTTTGCGAAAATGCTGGTGGAAAACATGGAGGTCCGCAGAAATGCATCCGAAACAGGAAGAGCTTGAAGACCGCATGTCACTTCTGTGCCAGGAGCTGGACAACCATCTCGAGGACATCTACGGAGACAGATACACAATTCATCCGAACAGGCTCAAGCGCGGCCAGGGCTCCAACCCCAGCTACGACGGCCTTTTCTCCACTTCCATGGCCTTCACGCTCGGCTACGGATCCAAGTACGGACGCGGCTACGTTGTTAATGTCGAGGTCAGAACACTGGACAAGGTCTCCCAGTACGACACGATCCATATCACATCCACTGCCTTCGCATTCCTGAAATCAAAGCTCAAGGAGTACTTCCCGGACCACGATCTGGATGTGGTGCAGGATGGGAATGTGATGAAGGTGATCGGCGACTTCGGCCTCGGCGAAGTCTGATTGACAATCATCCTTAGTCTTCTTCCTGCATGTTTGAATCTAATCGCAAATAGAGCAGTCAAGCGCAAGGCGCGAGTGAGCGACAGTACTATATGTACGGCGCGAACGAGCAACGAGGCGATTGACGCTATATTTGTGATTACAGGGATAAGGCGCCGATTGCGGAACCGATTATCGGACTGTCATCAATCTGCGTAATAACCGCCCTGCGTCCCTTCTCCGCAAGGTATGCGTCAAGATACTCGGTGGTGTAGCTCTTCAGGCAGGCAGTGTAAAGGAAGGTTGTTCCGTCGGCATTGATGAGAACGGGATGGTCCTCGTCCTTTCCGAAATCCGTCTTGAGGACGGCGGCGGCAAGGTTGGCTGCTGCGAGCTTGGCTGCACGGGAGATGAACGAACCGAGGATTTCCATCAGGGTATCGTAATCCTCCTCACTGCAGTACTTGCAGCAACGGGCAAGCTGGTTTGATTCCTCTTCCTTCAGGAAGGCGTTCAGGTCCATGGTGCTCAGAGACGTGTAGGCGGCATGTGCGTCTGCGAACTCCTGACTGAGGATTCCCTCCTTGACCGCCTGCTCTATGACCATGAAGGCCAGAGGTCCGAGGTATGCGCCGCTTACCATCTTCTCGAACAGATACAGGTCGGGATCCCTGGTGCTCTCGAGGAACTTGCGGTCGATGTCACCCATGTGGAGTTTCAGACAGCCGGACTCGAC
>CADBOI010000093.1 GCA_902796335.1 uncultured Spirochaetales bacterium | reverse complement strand
TCAAAAACCTGAGAGCAGCCTGCAAGGAGCACTGCTGCCAATATCAGAAGTGTAAATGCAAAGGTTTTTCTATCCATTCGAACGCTCCATTCTTCTGTTTTTTCTTATGATTGCTTTCTTCTCTCCTATGAAATAAATCACAGGAATGATGAACAATGTGATCAGTGTGGAGGTCAGAAGGCCTCCGGCAATCGACTGTCCCACCGATGCGTAGATCTCCGCGCCCTCTCCAATGGACAGGGCCATGGGGATGACACCGACGACAGTCGTAAGAGTTGTTATCAATATAGGTCTGAGTCGTGACGAACTTCCCGTTACGACACTCATGGCAAGGATCTTCTCCTCCGAAGCGGTGTCGATCAGCTTGCCTCTGGCAACTTCATGGGTATAGCCCGAACCCGGCTTGTCCACAAGATCCTCATCCACACCCAGCATGATGGCGGCGCGCTTTCTGTCCCTGAGCTGGTTTATGTAGTCGATCAGAATGATTGCGTTGTTTACAACCGTTCCAGCAAGAGCCACAAGGGCGATCGAGCTCATCATGGTGATTGTGGAGCCGAAAATCAGGAGGCTCAGAATGACACCGATCAGGCAGAACGGTACGCTGAGCATGATGATGAACGGCTGTCTGAAGCGCTCGAACTGGATGACCATGACTGTGTACAGCAGGAAGATGGCGATTGCGATCGCTGTCAGAACAGGCACAATGCTGTCGGCTATCAGACCGATGATTCCGCTGGACTTGGTCTCGATCCCTTCCTTTAGCGGATTCTGCGACAGATAGTTGTACATCCTCAGTGTGACGCCCGAGGCATCCTCGCTGATGAGGGTTGCACCAACTGTTACTGAAAGGGCTCTGTCCGTGTGGCGGATGGAGGAGACGGTGCTTGTGATGTCTATGTCACCCAGCTCCTCCAGAGATACGGTGCTTCCCGCAAGTGTCTTGATTGGAATCTTTCCCATGCTTGCAGCATCTATGAAACCGTCTGTAATATCGCTGCATATGTGGACATTGCTTCTTTCCTCGTTTCCTATCGATACATTGCCTGTATCCACACCGTTGAACAGGATTGCGGAAACCATTCCCACCTCATAGCTGGTGAGGCCGAGAGAATTCAGCTTGTTGTTGTCTGCCGAGATCGTCAACATGAGCTCGTCGAAGTCTGTCGAGATGCTTGTGACGGTGACATCCGGGTCTGTTGCCAGGAACTCCCGGAGTCTTTCTCCTTCCTGATAAAGCTCCAGCAGGTCCGTGCCTATAAGCGTGAGCTTGTAGCCTCCGCCACCGGAGATGTAGGACACAAGTTTGTCGAAACCTCCGTTTGTGGAGGTGATGTTGCAGTCCCTTATCCTTGCGGACAGTTCATACTGGGCATCGTTGACAAGCTTGTGTACACTTCTTCTGCTTCCGGATTTCAGTTTGACATACATGTAGGCCTGGTTCGGTCTTGAGGACATGGCACCGCCCATTGAGTCGTTCACACCGACAAAGACGGCGATACCGTCAATCTCGGGCTGGATCTCCCTGAGAATGTCCGATGCCTCAAGGGTCTTTTCCCTGGACATTTCAAGGTTGTAGCCCTGCGGGAACTCAAGGTTTACGTAATACTCACCCGTGTCTATTGCCGGAATGAAGCTGTAGCCAAGGCTCATGATAAGGACGAATGACAGAAGAAGCAGAAGGACAGGAAGGGTGATGACATAGCGTCTGTTCAATAGAGCCCACTTCAAAGCCGAGTTGTACCTGACCTCGAGCTTGTCGATCATCCTCATGAACCACGTCTCTTTCGGCACCTTCGGATTCTTTGCCATCAGGACGTTTGCAAGGAACGGAACCACGACAACCGCAACAAGCAGGGATGCGGCAATACAGAGAACCAGGACCTTTGCAAAACCGTTCAGAATCATTCCAACCATTCCCCCAAGGAAGATTATCGGTATGAAAACTACAATGGTCGTCATTGATGAGGCTATTATTGATGCTCCGACTTCATCGGATCCCTTTATGATTGCATCTTCCGGACTGTAGCCTTCGTGACCCATGTATCGCGATATCTGCTCAAGCATGACGATGGATGCATCAACTACCATTCCCAGGGCAACGACAAAACTCGATGTGGTGATCAGGTTGATTGTCTGGCCCGTGACCCTCATGGCAATGAAGGTGAACAGGAAGGAAAGGGGTATTGATGATCCTATGACCAGAGTCGCCCTCGGGTTGTTCAGGAACAGGAAGATGACGATGACCGCAATGATGATTCCGGTGATTCCGGAAGTCAGAACGTTGGACAGGGAATTCTTTATGCTCTTTGCATCATCGGAGAATATCTTGTAGTTCAAGGCTCCGTCGGTATCCTCGTTCAGGTCTTCCAGAACCTTCTTGATGCTGTTGCTGATCTTAACTGTGTTGGCACCCGATCTCTTTGTTACCGAGACCATGACAAGGTTGCTGCCTTCGGACAGGGCATAGATGGATGCTTTGGGGTAGCTGAAGTCCACATCCGCAACATCTCTCAGGCGTATCATCACATTGTCGTTTCCCATGCCCACGGGAAGCTGTCTGAGCTCCTCAAGGCTGTCCACTTCACCGTCGTATTTGACGTTGATCGTGTGGCCCTGATAGTCGGCCGTCCCCAGAGGAACGGAGAAGTTCGAATAGTTCAGGACCTGATAGACCTGAAGCACGCTGATTCCCTTGCCCGAGACATCGTCCATCCTGAGTTTAACCTCGATCTGGGGTGTGACGTCTCCATACATCTCCACGGATGCGACTCCATCGATCTTTGTGATTCTGGGCTTCAGTGTGTCGTTTATGTACGATGTGATTCTCGCCGTGTCGTTTCCGCCTATGATGGCGAACTGCATCATGGGAAGCATGGATGCTCCGCCGACCAGGGCATAGGGCTTGTGCGCGTCTTTTGGAAGGTCATCCTCGAGCTGTTCGAGCCTGAACCTAAGTTCCGTCAGCTGCTCGTAGACATCTATTCCGTCCTTGTAGTTGATCGTCACCCAGCTGTAAGAGTTATTGCTCTGGCTGGTCATGCTCTTGAAGTAGGGCAGGGTCACCATCTCGTTCTCTATTATCTTGGTGACGTCGTTCTCAACGTCTTCCGCTGCGGCTCCGGGGTAGATTGTGATGACCTCGACCTCGGGAAGCGACATGTCGGGAATGAACTCCAGGCTCAGACCGAAAAGACAGAATATTCCGAACGCGACCAGGGCGATGAGGATCATGGCTATGACTACCGGATGCTTTACGGCATAGTGGGAAATCTTCATCTGACAATCACCCTCTGTCCGTCCAGGACCGATCCCTGCCCGTCAACTATGAACTGTGTGTTCGCCCATTTCTCTTCTATGGCGATATGGGTGTTGTCCGCGGCGATTATCTCAAGGTCCACATACTTAGCAGTCTGTGTTTCAGGATCGTAATAGTATGCGGATCCGTCTGTGTTGCGTGTCCTCTGGTCCAGCACAAGTGCGTTCGCATAAGTCCTGTAGACCATGTTCACCTTGACATACATTCCCGGTCTGAATGCAGATACGTCGCCCTCGAGTGCAAGCGTCACCTTGAACGTCTTGGACTCCGGCGAGACATATGGGGCAATGGTGTCGACCACGGCTTCTGTGGTGTTGCCATCTCTTGAAACAATAGCTTTTATGTTCTCTTTATTAGAAATAATCAGGTCAAAGTAACGTTCTGGGACATTGAGACTGATTTTAAGCTTATTCAGATCTGCGATGACATACAGGGGACTGGTACTTGTTCCGATGGAACCCTCTGCACTGTCGGCCATGAGAATCGTACCGGATTTGGGGGCTGTCACGGTTGCATAACCCAGCTGCACCTTGGCAAGTTCGTACTGGGCCTTGTAGGCATCGTACTGGGCTTTTGCCTCGTCATAGTTCTGACGTGTGGCGGCTCCCGATTCGTACAGGTTGGACACTCTCGTGAATGTAGCTTCCGCGGCAAGATAGACTGCCTCGGCCTGCTTTGCCTGAAGTTCGTAAGGCTCGCTGTCTATCTGTGCCAAAACCTGGCCCTCGGTGACATAGTCGCCTGCTTTAACATAGTAGCCCGTGATGGTTCCCTGGACGAACGGCACGACAGGTATCATCGCCTGGGCCTCTATGTAACCCGACAGTTCAAGGCTTTCCTCGACCGTTGCCCTGTACGGCTTTTCGACCTTAACGGGAGAAGGCGGGTTCTCGAAAACGGCCTTGGGCCTGTTGATGATGAACTTCCAGATGAGAAAGAGTCCAAGGCCTATGACAAAAAGGGTAATCAGCCATCTGATGACAACAGAACTTCTTCTGGACATGGCTCCTCCTATATTCCCTTGGTCTGCCAGGTGGCAACGACCGGACAGATTCCATCAAGTATCAGGCGGTTGAGAACTTTTGCAATATCCTCTGCGGGCTGTCTGTTCTCGTCCCTGACCCAGTTCTGAAGCGTGGAGACCGCACCTCCGATGAGGAATGAATCAAGCAGTTTCAGATCCTCATCACTCATCTCGGGCACCGCTTTCTTCCAGATCCTGGAGCACTTGTTCTCGATGATCACCTTCATCTGCTCCAGAAACTCCATGTCGCCGTTCTCGCCCAGAACGATCTTGCAGAGGTCCATGTGGTTCTCAAGACACTTGACGAGTATTGTTATCGAGTCGTGCGATTTCTGGTCGATGGCGCTTAGCGTTGTGGCAAAATCCTCGAAGAAGCTGTCCTCCATCTCCTTCACCATGGCCTTCACGTCCTGGTAGTGGAAGTAAAAGGTGCTTCTGTTGACATCGGCATCCGATGTGAGTTCCTTGACTGTGATTGAGCCCAGTTGCTTGCGAAGGACAAGCTTCATCAGGCTTTCCCTGAGCCGTTTCTTTGTGTTGCGGACACTTCTGTTCTGGTCCCCGCCTACGTTCATATGAACCTCCGCCCCCGAAAAACGGGGTAATGACCAATATACTGGACAAGATTCTAAATTTCAACACAATGTCGGATTTTTAATTGAGAATTAGTAGCCCTCAAAAACGGCCGATTCTACTTTTTGCTCTTCTATTTGAGAAAAAGTAGAGAAAATCGACTTTTTTGTTTTTGAAAATCAAAAAAGTAGAAACAACACGACATGGTACCGTGACGGTAGGGTACGAGTACGGAAATAAAGGGGAATCCGGTTGTTAATTATTTCTCGCGGTAGATGATGCGGCCCTTTGAGAGGTCATACGGAGACATCTCGATCTTGACCGTGTCGCCGGGGACGATTTTGATGTGG
>CADBOI010000092.1 GCA_902796335.1 uncultured Spirochaetales bacterium | reverse complement strand
TCCGCTGTCGATCAGGTTGTTGACGTCGTTCAGAGCATCGAAGTTCCTGATTGTGGTCATTCCGTGCTTCTTGAACATCTTGGCGTGGAGGTCGATGATGTCTCTGGGCTGTGAATCCAGTCCGACGACGTTGACACCTCTTGAGAGGGTCTGGAGGTTTGCATCGGGTCCTGCGACTCTTCTGAACTCATCCATCATCTCGAAGGCATCTTCGTTGCTGTAGAAGTAGAGGGCCTGGAAGCGGGCTCCGCCACCTGCCTCGAAGTGTGTGATTCCAGCCTTGCGTGCTGCATCGACAGCCGGCATGAAATCCTTTGTGAATACTCTTGCTCCGTAGACGGACTGGAAGCCGTCTCTGAAAGCTGTACACATGAAATCAACTTTCTTCATCTCTCTACCTCAACTTTTTGATTTTGCCACTGCCGCCGCGATTGCCACGGCAATCTCTGCATCGGCTGCCGGTGCGGCAACAGGAGTTGCAGCTGCGCTGGCTGCGGCAGGTGCCGCGACCTGTGCGACAGGTTTCTTCTTCTCAAACTTCCTGACAACCTTCGACACACCCTTGGTGGTGAAGACCAGAATCGTCAGGAACAGAAAGACAATCGACATTCCTAGTGCAAGAAGGACAAGTCCGTTCTTGAGCTGGGCTACCAATTGCTCCGTAGGTAACTGTGCCAGTAATAACATTGTTACTCTCTTCCTTTGGGATTTTTTTTACGCAATAAGGGCGATATACCCGAAATTCCGCTTCTTATATATTAGAGTTTTGGCATGTCAAGTTCAACCCGTCTGGGGGCTCTGTTGAGAATGTTCGGGAGAAAGTTTAGTGTTCGGTCAGACCCCGGATTCAGTTTCTGAGGATGGTGGAGTTCGCAGGTACGCTGTGGGTGAGCCAGACGTTTCCGCCTATGGTGCTGTTGTCCCCGATGAAAGTGTCTCCGCCGAGGATTGTGGCTCCGGCGTAGATGACGACATTGTTTCCGATCTTCGGATGTCTGTCGACACCCTTGACCGGTTTTCCGTCCTCGCCCACGGGGAAGCTCTTGGCTCCCAGGGTCACTCCCTGATAGAGCTTAACGTGCTCGCCGATGACGGTGGTCTCACCGATGACAACGCCGGTTCCGTGGTCGATGAAGAAATACTTTCCGATCGTTGCGCCCGGATGGATGTCGATTCCGGTGTGGTTGTGGGCGTACTCAGTCATGATCCTGGGGATGTAGGGGATGTCCATGGTGTGCAGCAGATGGGCGATCCTGAAGATGCTGATTGCCTCGAAACCGGGGTAGGCCAGCATGATCTCCGTCTTGCTGCGGGCGGCGGGGTCTCCGTCATATGCGGCCTGGATGTCTGTTTCCAGAACATCCCTGATGCCCTCGAGGCTCTGGAGAATCTTCTCCGTCATTGCCGGGACATCAGCATCCGGTTTCACCCAGGGGATCAGTTCCTTGAGGATCTGCTCGGCTTCGACGCTGCTTTCGATCACGGTGGTGGCTGTGCAAGGACACTCTTCGAAAATCTCCGGATACATGATGCTCCTGAGTCTTCTGATCAGAACAAGTGTCTGATCCTTTAGTCCTGAAAAACCGATGTGCCTGCCTGTTTCCATCTGTGACCTCATATATTACTGAGTGGATTCTATAGTCAAGAAAGGCCTTTGTAAATAGATGTCCACCTATTGCCGAATGTCGGGCAAACAGCTATCTTGTCCTTGGACGTAATCCCCCGGGACAGACCATTGAGGGGAACGCCAGGAGTCAACAATGCCTAACGAAAGTGAACTTCAGGAAATCAACATCCACGCCAGGATGGAACTTGTGGATCGCAAGATCCTCATCATGAGCGGAAAGGGCGGTGTGGGAAAGAGCACCGTCACGGTCAACCTTGCCAACGCACTGCTTGCCAAGGGCTTTACAGTCGGAGTTCTCGATACCGATATACACGGACCGAACATTCCCAAGATGTTCGGATGCGAGGGAGCTATCCTCCAGTCCAACGAAGACGGAACAAGCATCCTTCCTGTCTGTCCGAGGGACGGATTGAAGGTTGTCAGCATGAGTTTTGCACTCAATGACCCGGATCAGGCCATCATTTTCCGTGGACCGATGAAACTTGGTGTCATCAAGCAGTTCCTCGCCGATGTCGAGTGGGGCAGCCTGGACTACCTTCTGATCGACTCTCCTCCAGGAACAGGCGACGAGCAGCTCGCTGTCTGCCAGAGCGTTCCAGACCTCACAGGATGCATCCTTGTGACCACACCCCAGCAGGTGGCAATCCTCGATGCCAAGAAGAGCGTCAATTTTGCAAGACAGCTCAACACTCCGGTTCTGGGACTTGTTGAGAACATGAGCTATCTCATCTGCCCGGACTGCGGAAAGCACATCCCCGTGTTCGGAACAGACGGCGGAAAGAATCTCTGCAAGGAGATGGACATCCCGTTCCTCGGCGGAATCCCGATGGAGCTCGGACTCCAGCAGGACGAGGACATGGGTCTGAACTGGCTGGCAGAGAATCCCGACAGCGAGAGCGCCAAGGCATTCACTGCAATCGCCGACCACATCCACAGCACTGTGAAGTTCAAGCACACTCCGTATGTGCCTGAGTTCAGTTCCTGCTCTCCGTCCGCATGTGCTTCATGCACTGCCAACTGCTCGTCCAAGAAAAGCTGATGTCCAGACTCACCGAACATACATTCCCTACGACCGACTCCAGCCCGAGTCCCCTCAGACTGTACTGGGAAACCGTAAGGCGTGAGCGTGTTGCCAACACTCCGCTGTTCGGCCTGAACAAGGTCCGCAGAGTCGGTCCGGACGGAAGGGAAGGTGACTTCGTCGAGCTTGATTTCGCCAGAGGCGGAGTCACCATCATTCCATTTTTCACGGGTACCGACGGGGTGCCTCGCTTTGTCATGGAGCGACAGTTCCGCCACGGCTCGGAATCGGTGACACTGGAGTTCCCCGCAGGTCTGATAGATGAGGGTGAAAGCGCATCCGAGGCGGCCGCAAGGGAGCTCTGGGAAGAAACCGGACTGAAGGCGAATTCGCTCAGGCCGCTTGGAACCGTCTGCCAGAACTCGGCCTACATGAACTGTTTTGCCAGTTTCTTTCTCGCCGAGGACATGGAAGTCCTTACATCCCTGGACCAGAGAAAGCTCGATGCCAACGAGCAGATAGACATAGTCTGCGTCCCGGTATCCGATGTCCTGGACAGAATCGGAGAGGGAGAGATGGACAACGGAGCCAGTGTCATGGCCCTTTCATTCTTCTTCAAGGAAATGAGACGTCGGGGAGTTTCCCTTTAATCTATTTTGCGTTCTTGCTTGCGTTCTTGCTTTTGCGTTCGACCCTGTAGATGTGGTAGAGCCTTGAGCCGAAGTCTCCGAGAACCCTTGTATTGCTTGAGAATCCTGTTCCGCTGAACTGCGGGCTAAGTCTCACTCCGCTGTAGGCCAGCACATCTCCGGAGACAATGTGGTACTCGTCCTCGTTCTTCAGCATGACGTTTTTGTCTATCAGTTTCTTCACAGAGCCTTCCTGGCTGATATGCACGGGACTGATCATGTTGATCAGGCTGCCGAACTGGCTGACGGGAACCTTCTGTTCGCGTGTCTCAATGACATAGTCGAACTCCGGCTTAGCAAACGGGATTCTGAGAATCTCCTGGGAAATGTTGCTCTGATTCAGAATCTGGAAATCAAGGACAAGCATCTCGCTGTAATCCGCGTTGGCTACAACCCACTTGACCCTGTTCGCATCCTCTTTGTCCTTTGAATCCACACCTTCCGAGATTCTGAAGAAACGTCCGTACTGCAGAAGAGCCCTGTGCTTCTTGTAGAAAGCTATCTGGTTCTTCACCGCCTGTTTTTCCGAAGCGCTCAGCGCACCAAGGTCCATCTCATAACCCAGGACGCCGAAGGCCGCCACGTTGAAGCGGGACTCGATGTCCGTCTTTCTGAGAGTCTGGTGGTTTGGAGATGCCGAGACATGGGCTCCCATGGTGCTTGCCGGATATGCATAGGATGTTCCGCCCTGGATTCTTGTCCTGCAGCAGGCATCCGAGTTGTCGCTTGTCCAGATCTGCGGCATGAAGCAGAGGATTCCCAGATCGAAGCGGTTGCCGCCCGAGGCACAGCCCTCGAACAGGATCTTCGGGAATTCCCTGACCAGACGCGACATCACATCGTAGAGGCCCAGCACATATCTGTGGCTGAACTCGCCCATGAAGTAGCCTTCGACGCTGTGGAGGTCGCTGAAGATTCTGTTCATGTCCCATTTGACATAGTCTGCCTTGGCCAGAGTGAAGACCTCGCCCATGGCACGGACCAGATAATCTCGCACTTCCTTTCTTGTGAGGTCGAGGATGAACTGGTTCCGTCCGACCGACGGATTGCGTCCGGGTATCATGATCGCCCAGTCGGGATGTTTGTCATAGAGTCTGCTGACTCGGCTTATCATCTCGGGCTCGACCCAGATTCCGAACAGCATTCCCAGCGAATGTATGCCGTTTGCGAGGCTGGTCAGGCCCTGAGGAAGCTTCTTTGTGTTCACGAACCAGTCGCCGAGACTTGTTGTGTCGTTGTCCCTCTGTCCGAACCAGCCGTCGTCCAGGACAAAAAGCTCCACCCCGAGGTCGTGGGCATTTTCTGCCAGTTCCAGGATCCTGTCCTCGGAGAAGTTGAAATATGTCGCTTCCCAGTTGTTGCAGAGCACGGGTCTCTGCCTGTATTTCCACGTTCCGCGCACAATGTGCTTGTTGACGAATGTGTGCATGTTGGCGCTTGCGGTGTTGTTTCCGCTGCATGAGTATGTCATCACCGCTTCCGGAGTGGTGAACTCCTTTCCCGGTGCGAGTATCCACGAGAAGTTCTGCGGATTTATGCCGGTCTGGAATCTTGCAAGGGAGAAGGGGCTCTTCTCAATGATCTCCCTGTGGTTTCCGGAGTATATGAGGTTGAACGCAAAACATTCTCCTTTTTCTGCGGTGCAGTCCGGTCTTTCCAGGAACACCGCGCTGTTGTGGAACGAGCTGGAGACTCCGCAGGTCGAGCTTATCTCGGTGATTCCTGATTCAAGATGGCGCCTTGTGACTCCGCGCTCCCTGGCCCAGGCTCCGTCGAACGACACTATGTCCCAGTTTGCATCGGGCAGGTCCAACTGCAGGCTGGCCAGATTCCTGACCACCAGTTTTTCCTTTGTTCCGTTCGTCAGTATGCAGGTTCTTGCAATCACATCGCATCCGACGAACATGGTGTAGTTCATCTGAAGCAGAATGGGGAGCTTCCTGTCCCTCAGCTGGATCTGGAGCGTAACGGCATCCTGTGCAGTCTCTGCGTATGACTGTGCCAGAAGGCCGGGGACCTCCGGTTTGCCTTTCACTATGCGGTGGCTGTTGTAGACGAAATCCAGCGTGGTCATGCCTTTTTCATATTCCACGACAACTGCCGGTGTTCTGAAATCTCCTTTGCCCGGCGTACTGGTCTCAAGACATGCTGTCTCCATGAAAAACAGGGGATTGTTCTCGTCATAGGCCACTGCCGTGCCGATTCCCACGCTTCTGTTGGGCAAAAGGGGCTCTATTGTCGCATCCTGGCGCAGGCGTTTTCCGTAGTAGAGGTTCTCCAGATGTCCTGTTCTGTTGACACGGATCATGTATGTCGTGTTCTTGCCGTCAAGTCTGATTGTCCTTTCTACAACTGCCTTTTCCATCTGCGCCTCCGCTGCAGGCCACCGGCCCGCACTGTCCATTGTCCGTCAAATCGCTTCCGATGACAAGTGAGAATGC
>CADBOI010000091.1 GCA_902796335.1 uncultured Spirochaetales bacterium | reverse complement strand
GTCAGGCGGATCCTCTCCTTCCGGCACGAAAATGGCTTCATAGATGAAGTCCTTCAGCAGTTCTGTTCCGTCAGTGTTCAGTTCCCGAATCACCATGTCTTCCGAATCCTACGAAAAGATACCATCCCAGCACTGCCGTGAATCCGACAGCAGCAAATACGCTGAAGCGCTCCACCACGCCGAAATACTGCGGAGGCACCGCTCCCTGCCCTACGGCTCCCACCATCATCATGAACAGCGCGACCGCAGCCCATGCGCCGATGCTCCTGATGCCGTTCTTCCTGAACCCTGAGATTATCAGCAATGTCAGGGAAACTATGGACAGCAGCACCACAAACACCGTCACCACCATGTGCATGACTTCCTGTAACGATGCAATATCCTTGCCTCCGTCAGCCAGCGGAAACATTGAGTAGCCAATTGCAGAGGTCCAGTTCATGACGGTGAACATGTGGATTCCGATCCTGAATAGTCTGGATGACAGTTTGTTTTCCGCTACATGAATGCTTACGCATGTGACACATACCACCCCACAGATGTTGTACACCGCCGCAAGCCGATTCCACAGTATTCTCGAAGGCGCGCTTTCCGCAGACAGGTCGCTCACTGCCTGAGCCATCCAGTCATACCCCGGGTAAGCAGACGGAGAGAATACAACCGCCGCAGTGTATGACAGCAGTGCCAGGATTCCCGTCAGTCCGAGCCAATTGATGAGTTTTCTTTTCATGTCATCAGCCTTTATCCGAGATTATTCCCTTTGCAAAGTCAGAGATGTTCTTCAGGTCGTTCTCGTCAGGTTTTCCCTTGTGGACACCTTTGAACTCTCCCTTGCAGTGGAATTCCCTGCTGTCCACGGGGATACCTATCTTCGATGCCTCGGCCCTGACTTTCTTTATGGTGGAATTCATCATGGCAGCCGAACCGAAGTTGACTATCCTGCCTACTTTTTCCTTGTCCAGGCTCCTGATGAATGCACGCACCTCGGGATCTATGGTGAATGCATAATATGAATTGCCGAGAAACAGGATGTCCGTCTTCTCCTTCACAGGTACATCAATCGGAAGAGCCTCTGCACCCACGGCCTTGGCAACTGCCTCAGCCAGACGCTTTGTGTTTCCTGTCTTGGTGTAATATCTTACTTCTACCTTCATGTCGTTCCCCCTTTCCTGTTGCGGGCTTTCCCGATTGTATCACAAAACCCTTCAATCACCTGCAACAATCTTGCGGATGATTTCCCAATCGGCGCATCTCTGATAGTTTCCATTGGGAAAAACGCGATTTCTGTTCCATGGTCTGTCAATCACCAGAACCTTGAGTTCCGGCAGATGGTCGAAAAACCTGAACGCATTTGGAGAGTCCTCAACTGCGTAATCGAACTTCATCCTGTAGTAGTCTTCAAGCTCAAGAGTGTAATTGCTGTTCTTGATAAAGAAATCCCTTCCGTACTTGTTGAGACAGTACAGCCTGACGTTCTTAAGACCATGCTCATCCAGCCAAATGCGGGATGGTTCATAAACGCTTGATGGGCGGCCGGTAATAATCGATACCTCGTGCCCGCAGGAAATCCATCCGTTTATGGTCTCCGAAGCTCCCGGCGTTGGATCAAACGACAACAGCGTCTCCGGCTCGTGCGCCCTAAGCATCAACTGCTCGTACTGCTTTGCATCCAGATCAAAGGACCTGTCCAGTTCAAAATAATTCATCTGGTCATAAGGAATATGCTTATTGAACATTTCCAGCACAAGCTTTGAGAAGGCTCTTCCTGTCTCGCAAAGGCAATCGTCAAAATCAACATAGATACGCATCATTTCATAATCTCACTTTCTCAGATTATATATCAGTCATAAAAGCCTAGCTTTTCCTCTGTCACAATTCAATAACTATTCGGTATCTCCATTGTTCTGATTCTGATATAGCAACTCGGGAAGATACAGCCGGATATGGTTAAAACAATTCTTTGGGATGCAGAAGGCACATTGCTTGATTCCGACGCTGCAGAAAAGCGGCTATCCGATTTATCTGCAAAAAAAGCCAGGTCACCTTTGAGGCTACCCGGCTTTCAAAAAGATCAAAAAGGCAAGCTACCACGCTCAGCCCTTATTGTGGCTTGAGAAATAGCTTTCCAGGATCCGGATGCTCTTCTCTCTCAGAACACCGGATCTTATCTCCGGTTTCCAGAACGAGTTCTCAAATACCAGCTTGGTGCTGCTGCATCCTTCATTGCCCAGTATCCTTTTCAAGTCATCATTACCTGCTCCGAAGACAAGCCGTCCGAGCTTTGTCCACACCATTGCGCCGCTGCACATGAAGCATGGCTCACAGCTCGAGTACATTGTGTACTCCTGAAGGTCTGTGATTCCCGTCTTTTCCATGAAGCGGCGGATCAGGCCCATCTCGGCATGGAATGTCGGATCATTTTTGCTGTAGATCTGGTTCTCGTTTGTAAATACTATGATGCCGTCTTTGACCAGCACCGCACCGAATGGTTCGTTGCCGTTCTCGACAGCCTTTACTGACAGCTCAATTGCCTTTTCCATGTAAAATTCGTCGTTCATATTATCTTTTTACCACATAACAAACGGCAGAATCAAAAACATTCGTACGGTCATCGAATTTTACAATGCTATAATGATAAAAACTGGGGAGAAAATATGGCAATGCACAGTAACTGGAATCCGTGGCATGGATGTATCAAATGCAGCGAAGGCTGCAAATACTGCTATGTGTATTATCTTGAC
>CADBOI010000090.1 GCA_902796335.1 uncultured Spirochaetales bacterium | reverse complement strand
TTTCAGTTGGCTCAACGACACCACGGAAAGACAGAAATCCCTCAGCGGACTTCAGGATGAAGATGAAGTGAACTCTGTTCTGACCGAAGCCGGAGAGAAGAGTTGGCATGCCTGGGCTGAGAACCTGCTCAATCTGGACTACATACAGAAGCAGATCGAGGTTGCATGTGAGAAGGCAGACCCGGATGTTTTTGACAAGGCTTATGCATGGGCCGATATCGCAGGTCTTGACGGATTCTACAGGGACCAGGTCCAGGCTGAGTACGGAGATGCCGGAGTCGAACTCTACGACCTCCTGGACGATATTTGTTTCCTGTTCCTTCTTGATCCCGAGGCTGCCAAATACAGCGTGTTCGAAAATCATGTTCAGGCTGCCGTCAATAACGAGAACGCAAGTGCAACGGCTCCTTCCACGGAAGAGAGCAATCCGTATTTCTCTGACAACAGATGCAGGCTCATGCCTGTTCCTGTGGTCGGAATCGAACCGGATCAGATGGAAGACATCTACAACGTTTTCAAGGATGCCCACCCCCAGTACTACTTCATAGGCACCCATGGATCCCTGACCGATGACGAGGGCAAGACATACGGTCTGGACCTTTACGTATACGATATCTTCGAGAAGGGTTCCCGCTTCGAAGAGGTGGTCGCCGCGGTAGCAAAAGCCCAACAGGAGTACCGCACTGCAGATTGGGAGAATCTTGAGGAGGTCGCAAAATTCAGACACATCTACGACTGGCTCGCCAAGCACGTCGACTACGACTATTTTGCCGCCGGCTACATAAGCGAGGCCGAACTCAAGGCCGCCTATCCGGACAGCTACAAGAAATACCTGTCCAAAGCCGATGCCGAGAAGGAGTGGGGTGAGGACGAGAAGCCATCGGCAGACGGAGACCATTCTCACTCCCAGACCATCTGGAGCGTCTTCATCCGCAATGTCGAGGACGACTATCCGATCTACTCTCCGGATGGAAATCCGATACCTGCGAAGGAACGCCCGACCAAGTTCTACACCGTCTGTGCCGGTTATTCGGCAGCATACAGTCTCCTCTGCGGAAGCGAGGACCTGGATGCCATTGAGATGAGCGGCGGCGGCCATGCCTGGAACAGAGCCAAAATCGACGGTGAATGGTACAACATGGACTGCACATGGGACGACGTAGGCTACATTCCTGACGGTCCTGGTCTTGCTGTCCAGTACCAGTACTTCGCACGTTCGGACAAATTCTTCTACGACTCCCACGAAGTCTCGGACTACGGTATTTCCAACCGCATCAGGGTAACTCTGGTCGGAGAGAAGGATTTCAAGCCATACGAGCATTATTACTACAAAACCGACAAGGGCTGGATCCACGGCTACAAGAACGAAGACGGCATCGTCTTCCTCGAGCAGGACGGAAAGCCTGTGTTGGACAAGAACGGAAAGTTCGTCACTTTCGACGGTTCCAATCTCAGCGATATAGAGCTGATCCCGTTCGACGACATGCCGGGTTATGAGAAGCATGACGATAGCGTATATCACAAATAAAATGGAAGAAAATATGAAGAAGTTTATTATTACAGCCATCATTACTGTTGTTTTAATCATACCGGTTTTTGCCGATTCGGCTCTTTCCGGACACGTCCAGTCCCAGGTTGTCTACGATTTCTCGGAGCCTGAGAACCAGACTCTGAAGTACAATATCAAGGGATCTCTGGCAAGTTTCACAGTCGATTTCACAAACCTGTCCTTCAACAAGAAGGGAGAGAAAAAGCCTTATGTGGACATCTCCGCATCCGCAGCTCTGCAGTTCAATGTGGGCGACCATGACATCGAGTGGGCCACCTATGCCTTTGCTATCGGACAGACGAATGTTGTCGGTGTGATCAAGATCAGCAAGTTCAACCTTGTTGCAGATGTGGCCGGAAAAGAACTTGTTGTTGATTTCCTTCACAACAATGTTGGCGGCGACTGGGCGAAGTCTCCGTACACAAAGTTTAAGTACACGACTGCGGATCTTGTCATCAATGATCCTCCGGTGCTCAATCCCGACACATGGAACGTCAGCAACATCCAGGAGACAGCCTTTTCCTACAACAACATGATCCATGAGTTCGCAAGACTCCAGCCCGGATTCACAATCACATATGGCGGATGGTCCACAGGTGCAAGCTTTGACCTTACGTTCGGAGGTGAGAACGAGTTCGGTTTCTTCACCCTTGGAACGGAGACCCCTGACTATCAGTTCGGCGACGCAGTCTCCTTCAAGTCCGCCCTTGCCATCAAGTTCGACCTGAATAACAACCCCACACAGAAGACAAGACAGAGTCTGATCGGAGGATCTGTCAAAGGTGGATACAAATCAGGCGACTTCCTGTTCAACATCGCATCCGACTACGGTTTCAGAATCGATACCGTCGAAAATGAGACCGAAGCTGAGCTTGACGGTTTTGATGTATCGGGAACCCTGCAGTACTCCGTAGCAAACTTGGGAGTGTATTTCACGACAAGGACCCCGATTCTTGGTTACAAGATAGAGAGATTCGGATTCAGCTTCACGAATCCCGAGGTCGAATCGCTGATTGAGATCAGCAATGTTCTTTCCGCCAAGCTGGTGCTTGATTTCCACAAGCTGAGTTCTCCGGTTCCCGTGACTGTCTACGCAACAGCGCTTGA
This sequence comes from uncultured Spirochaetales bacterium, assembly GCA_902796335.1. GTDB lineage: Bacteria > Spirochaetota > Spirochaetia > Sphaerochaetales > Sphaerochaetaceae > UBA9732. The sequence goes on along the minus strand of CADBOI010000090.1, from coordinate 1,206 downwards.
CGTCCTCTATAAGCAGGATGACCTTGATAGAGACCTCCCGTATGAAAATGCCGAACAGGGAGAGGGTTTCACACCGTTCTATCCCTATGAGAACTTCAGGGCACTTTCCCGCTATGGACGTGACCTCGACGTAGAGGTTTCCACGGATGCATTCGTAAATCAGCACATCTCGCAGATCTGGGCATTCGGCCGCAGGCTCCTTCAGACCAAGGAGCTCGGAGCCGGAATCGAGTTCACATTCGACGACCTGAAGTTCGGAGATGTTGTCTCATGGACAATCGATACCAAGATGCTTTGGGACAAGGTGTTCATCGAGTATGCTCCCGAACAGTTCAGAGCCTATGCAGCGGCCCAGTTCTACAAGTCGTTCAGTGATGAAGATCCTATGGAGTTCACCGCCATTGCGGGAATCTCTTCAGACAAGATCGTCGAGATTGCCACTGTGGGCGCCGAGTTCAGATACAAGATGTCCGACTATGAGACGGAGAGCGTCTTCGCCGATTCCTGCAAGGACTTCACGGTCTACTGCAAGGTTCTGTTCTGACCACAAGCTTTCTCCGGTCGGATTCTGTTCCGGCCGGAGTCAAAGCTCTGCAACGACTTCCTTCCTGTGCATCAGGTGAATGCCGATATGTCCTATTCCCAGTATCAGGACGGCAATTCCCAGGAAGATGTTCTTTCCGTATATCGCCAGCAGCATGAATGCAAGTACGGGCAGGGTAGCCCCTGCAACCGGAATTCTGAGTATGCTGCTGTAGAAATCCTTCATCGTTTTCTCACTTCTGAAGTATCTGATCCAAAATATTTCATAGAGGACCATGAGGGCAAAGGATACTACAAGGAACCAGGACCAGCATGTCCAGGGTCTCAGATTGAAATCTGTGAATATGAGGACAATGCAGGAAGAAAGAACCTCTCCTGTTCTCTCTAATGCCAGAAGCACCTTGTTCTCGTTCGCTGCAAATTTCTCATAATCTTTGGGCAGATTCTTTGCCCAGATGAGATTCGGTGTCATCAGCATGATGAGATAGACAAGTCCTACGTACGAAAAACCAAAATTGACATTCATGCGGACATTAAAATACAAAAGGCGAACAGTCTCAAGTGACAATTCGCCTTATGTTTGGGCCCAGAGAGATTTGCCCTCCGGCGCTCTTGAGGTGGGTCGCGCCTCCGGGTCGCCTGCGCTGAAAACGCTCCACCGGA
>CADBOI010000089.1 GCA_902796335.1 uncultured Spirochaetales bacterium | reverse complement strand
GCCTCGTTCCCTTCAGATCTCAGGGATATTGTCTGCTCAGTTTATGAAGAAGCGGAGGATGCCCCTCCCATGGAGAAGTTCGTTAGCGCTCTTGCGGACAACGTCTACGACATATGCCTTGGCAACGACAAAACATGGATCGAGGAGTACAAAAGCTCTAGCACAATTATCGGAAACAAAGTACAAATAATTCAGGCCGGAGAGGTTGCGGGAGAAGGAGTGGTCGCCTTCATTGACGATAACTGCTTTCTGCATGTGACCGGCGCCGACGGAAAAGAGACTGTCCTCTCCACCGGAGAGGTGAGCATAAGGAAAAACTATGATTGACAAAGCGCAGTGGAAGGATCTGGTCCAGACCAGACTTCAGTTGATGTATGAGAATTCAGGACACGAGGGAAAGCTTGCTGATGTTGTTATTCAGGTTCCGCCCAAACCGGAACTGGGAGACCTTGCGTTCCCGCTCTTTGCCTTTGCAAAGGCTTTCTCCAAGGCTCCGAACATCCTTGCACAGACGCTTTCGGAAGATATCAACGCACTTTCCGACAAACCGGACGGAGAGGCTTTTGCCGCAGGTCCTTACATGAACGTCAGGCTGAACATGGACAAGATGGTGGCAAAGCTGTACGAGCAGATCGTCAGCGAGGCGGCAGCGTTCGGAAAGACCGGAAAACTGGACGGCCGCAAGGTCATGATCGAGTTCTCCTGCCCGAATACCAACAAGCCGCTCCATCTGGGCCATGTCAGAAACGACTGCATCGGCCAGAGCATGAGCCAGATCCTCAAGGCTTGCGGCGCAGACGTCATGAAGGTCAACCTCATCAACAACAGAGGCGTCCACATCTGCAAGTCCATGCTGGCATACAAGAAGTTCGGCAACGGAGAGACTCCCGAGTCATCGGGCATCAAGGGCGACCATCTTGTCGGAAACTACTATGTGCGCTTTGCACAGTGGGAGAAGGAAGTCCTGGACAAGGACACTGCCACATTCGAGGCACAGGGTCTTTCCCATGACGATGCCGTGAACAAGGCAAAAGAGGTGAACGCCCCCGATCTCGAGGCCCAGGCAATGCTGCGCGACTGGGAGAACGGTGTGCCCGAGGTCATCGATCTGTGGAAGAAGATGAACAAGTGGACACTCGACGGGGTTGCCGAGACCTATGCGAACACGGGGATCTCGTTCGACAAGTTCTACTACGAGAGCGACACCTACAAGCTCGGAAAGGACAAGGTCCTTGAAGGTCTTGAGAAGGGGGTTTTCCAGAAGGCCGAGGACGGAGCCATCTATATCGACAACTCCGACATCGGACTGGACAGGAAGATCCTTCTCAGAAAGGACGGCACATCCATCTACATCACCCAGGACATCGGAACCGCCATCAACAGGCACGAGGACTGGCCGTTCGACAGCCTCATCTATGTTGTCGCAAGCGAGCAAAAATACCACTTCAAGGTCCTGTTCCACGTTCTGGACAAGCTGGGCTATCCATGGGCAAAGGACCTTCACCATCTCTCATACGGAATGGTCTTCCTCCCGGAAGGCAAGATGAAGAGCCGAGAGGGTACGGTCGTCGATGCCGATGACCTGATCAAGTCCCTCACCGACATGGCCAGGGAGGAAATCCTTGAGAAGGGCCGTGACGGAGATCTGGATGACGTGGATCAGACCGCCCATGACATTGCCCTGGGTGCCCTGAACTACTACATCCTCCAGTTCGATCCGAACAAGGACTTTGTCTTCAACCCGAGGGAGTCCCTCTCCTTCAACGGAAACACAGGCCCTTATCTCCAGTACATGGGAGCCCGAATCTCGTCCATGCTCAGAAAGTACGACGAGGTCCGTGCGGACTATGACAAGATCGCCTTCGACCCGTCTGTCCTCTCACTCGAGGACGAGAGGGAGCTGATCAAACTGGTAGGTTCCTTCCCCGAGACAGTTTCCAAGTCATGCAGCCAGTATGACCCCAGCGTCATCTGCGCATTCCTCTACGACATGTCAAAGCGTTTCTCTCACTGGTACCATGACAACCAGATCCTCAAGGCCGAGACTCCTGCCCTGGTCAAGGCACGTGTCTGCCTGTGCGAGATGGTACTTCAGGCCATGAGAAACGCGTTCGACCTGGTCGGAATCCCGTTCCTCGAGAAAATGTGAGCATACAGGGGAATGAATTGCAGTAAATGCCATATGTCCGATCAGATTATTTAAAGAGATCATCCATGATGACAATCTGATCGAATATACTCCAATACGTGTTCCTGTCAGCACCGAAAGTAGTTATCAAAGTGTTGTGAACGGCAAACTTCTTTGGCAGCAATTCATGAAGAAGGGCCTGCCTGTGCCGTAGCTTTCTATCATATTCCAAGTCGATGGCAAAAAGGTCATCACAGTACTTGATTTCACACATGTTTACAACATTGTCCCTTCGGACAATCAGCAGATCAATCTGTGTTCCTTCGGTATCGTCCGCACGCTTAGACCATGACGACTGGCTTGTACTGACTCCGGATATTCCCAGAGCCTGCTTGATCTGGTCAATATGATTGAAACAGACATTCTCGAAAGCATAGCCTCTCCATGCGACAACCTGCCCGGAAGAAAAGCTATTTATCCAGAAATTGCTATCCAGTTCGGTCTTGCCATGTACGAAATGAAGGTTAAACAGGCAAAACGGATCTATCAGCTTATAATGAGCTTCAGCTCTCTTTATTCCGAAGGGAAAGTATTTCAAAACAAAATCACTCGAAATCAGGGCTTTCAGTTCATCCGTCAGGGTTCCGTTATCAGAAAGTCCGGTTTTCTGTGAAATCTCCTTTTTTGTGAATCCCGCACTCTTTCTGCTCAGCACCTCGATTATCGTCTTCATTGTATCCGGATTGCTGAATATCGATGCAAACAGCCTGTCATATTCATAAGACAGTTTTGCATTTTTGGTAAAAAATAAGTCATCAATGTTCTGGGCAAGGCTTTTCCCCCTTTGGAAGTAGTTCAAATAATAGGGAATGCCTCCTACAATCATATAGCTCTGGATGATATCGTATCTGGATAGGTTGATTTCCTTGCTTGCAAAAAACTCTTCACATTCCTTCAGGGAAAAAGGACTCAATCTGATTTGATATGTGAGTCTTCCGTACAATCCGCCGTGATTGTTTATAAGCTTATCCAGAATCCAGGAATTCGCACTTCCGCATATTACAAGCATAAGATTATGTCTGCTGCAGGCCCATCCGTTCCAGAATGCTTCAAGTCCTGTTATGAAGCCGGACTTGGGAGTGTCTAGCCAGGGCAACTCGTCAATGAAAACAAGCTGTCTTGAACCATCATCGATATTCTGCAAATGGTTTGAAAGCATGAAAAAAGCTTCAAGCCAGTCTTTCGGACAATGGCTTTTCTTCATGCCGTGTCGCAGCAGAGAAAAATAGAATGCCTGAAGCTGAAGTTTGATCGGTCTGATTTCCGGACTTTGTCCCAACTCAATAGGAGACAATCCTGCATGCCTGAATGTAATCCTGTCGGTAAATGTTTCATCGATAAGATATGTTTTGCCGACTCTCCTTCTTCCGTAGATTGCTACGAACTCTGCACGATTGCTTTCATAAAGACGTTCGAGTTCTGCTTTTTCTTTTTCTCTTCCGATTATGGGCATGCTGTCTCCATATTTGTTGATTTTGAATATAAACTTACAAAAAACCGCTGTCAAGTGATATTTTAAGCCTCTTATAGCTGATTATTGTCATGTTTTGCTACAATAAACTGCTATCTGCCGGTTTTTTTCTAAATAGTTCTATCAGGCCGTCGGCAAGACGGTCGGTTTCCCAGTCGGAAGAATCAGACAGGACGTCGCAGATCTTGCGCATGACGGCCGCTGTCATGAGGTCGGCGGCGAAGTCCGTTTCCCGGATATCCAGCCAGCTTCTCTGGACGCAGAATTCCAGGGCAATCCTGATTCTGGCATTGATCATTGATGAAACAAGCCTGTCCTCCGAGGCAAATGCTTTGTCATACATCCGCTGCTGCTGGACGATTGAAAAGAAAGATGATATAGGTTTCTCGGCAAATACCCTGATGATGTTGTCGAAAAGAGCTGCAAGCATGATGTGTGCATCCTTTGCCTTGAAATCCACGTCAAAGGTTTTTGTTGAGAGTTCCTTTCTGCAATGGAGGATCATGGTGTCCACAAGGGCCTGCTGACTCTCGAAATGGCTGTATATGCTGGCTTTGCGGATACCGACTTCGTCTGCAATGTCGGCAAGACTCACGTTTGCCAGACCTTTTTCCTCGCCAAGCGACAGAAGTGCTGTGATTATTTCTTCCCTGGTTGTCATAGCACTATTAAAAACTACCGAACGTTAGTTAGTCAATGGCTGTTTTTCATCTTTTATTTCAAAGAGTTATGGAACAAAAGACCTGCAGGATGGTACAACATCAGAGCAAATTCAATTTTTAAGGATGTGTCTAAATGTACGCACTCGTAGAGATTCTTGGAAAGCAGTACAAGGCAGAAGAGGGAAAGTCCATTCAGGTCGATCTGGTTGACGCTGAGGTCGGAGCCCAGGTCACTTACGATTCTGTTCTTGCAGTTGTAAAAGAAGATGACGTCAAGTTCGGCGCACCGTATGTCAAAGGCGCCAGCGTTGTAGCCACACTCAAGTCCAACATCAAGGGCGACAAGGTTCGTGTCTACAAGTATCACAGGAGAAAGGGATATCGCAGGACCCAGGGTCACAGACAG
>CADBOI010000088.1 GCA_902796335.1 uncultured Spirochaetales bacterium | reverse complement strand
CGGAGTGACGTCTTTCCTTCCAACCCTCTATGCAGGCAGGGAGGAGAAGATGGAGAAAGAGGCTTCCGGTATTGTAAAAGCCATGGGACACGAGACCGGAGCAAGGATTCTTGGAATCAACATGGAAGGCCCCTTCCTCAGTCCAGCAAAAAGCGGAGCCCAGGACCCTCAGGCCCTGATTCTTCCGGACAGGGAAGTGCTCGAACGTCTGGTTGCCTCCGGAGATGGACATGTGGTTGCTATGACAGTGGCTCCGGAGCTTGATGGTATTGAAAAAATAACGGACGAAGCAAAGAAACAGGGTATTGTTCTTCTGATGGGCCATACAAACGCCACATATGAGGAAGCCCTGAAGGGAAAGGCTCTGGGCATCAACCACACCACGCACATGTTCAATGCAATATCCAAAATGGACCACAAAGCCCCGGGTGCCGTGGGAGCAGTGCTCTTCGATCCGAACATGAACTGCGAGGTGATCGCAGACGGAGTCCATGTCCACAGGGACCTTGTCTGCTATCTGATCGGAACAAAAGGCAGCGACCACGTTGTCCTGATCACAGACAGTCTCAGACCCACTTCCCTCGGGCCGGGTAAATATGTAATCAACGGAGACAACGTCGTTCTCGGAGAGCTTGGCGCTTTTGTCCTTGAGAAGGACCACAACAAGCTCTGTGGGTCAGCACTGACGCTGAACAAGGCGGTGAAGAATGTGGCTTCCTGGACAGGGAATGTTGCAAGTGCCGTGAAGATGGCGTCCGAAAACCCGGCCTCCCTCTATGGCTTCAGCGACATCGGATCCATTGCAAAGGGAAAGCTCGCAGACCTTGCCGTCTTTGACGACAGCTTCAATGCCACCGAGGTCTTCGTGGGCGGAAAACTGGTATACAGCAAATAGAATTCAGGAGAATCGATATGGATTTTTTGGATTATTTCAGACAGATATGCAGGATTCCCAGAGAATCCGGAAACGAGGAAGGAATGAGACAGTTCCTCCTCTCTTGGGCAAAGGAGAACGGTTTCGAAGGCATCCGTGATGCCGCCGGAAACATCATCCTCCGCACCGGAGCGACTCCGGGCTATGAGGACGCTCCTTCCGTGGCAATCCAGGGCCACATGGACATGGTCTGTGTCAAGGTTCCCGGAAGCAAGCACAACTTCCTCACAGACCCCATCGATGTCTATGAGGACGGGGACTTCCTGAAGGCAAGGGAAACCAGCCTCGGTGGCGACGACGGAATAGCAATTGCCATCGCCATGGCAATCTTCACCGATCCCGAAGCAAAGCACGGACCGCTTGAGGCCATCTTCACGTTCTCCGAGGAAACAGGCATGGACGGGGCCTTCGGTCTTGACGGCAGCCTGATCAGAAGCAGAAAGCTCATCAACCTGGACAGCGAGGACGAAGGCACCATCTACATCGGCTGTGCCGGAGGAATAGACCTTGAGGGAAAAGCCTCCTATGAGATGGATTCTGTTCCCGAGGATTGGGAGACTCTTGAGATCGGCGTTTCCGGACTGAAGGGAGGCCATAGCGGCGGAGAGATCCACCAGCAGCACCTCAATGCAATCTGCGCCCTCTCGAGAATGCTCGTATCCCTTGAGGAAACCTCCATCCCCTTCCGCCTTGCATACTTCGATGGCGGAACAAAGAGGAACGTCATACCCTCTTCCGCAAAGTGCGCGATCTGCGTACCCGAGGGCAAAAAGCACGCCGTTGTCGAGAAACTGATCCAGACCTTCACTGTCATAAAGGAAGAGAACAAGATCGAGGAGCCGGGCTTCGAGATGAGCAGAAAATGCTCGCACCATGGTGCTGTCAGAATGACACAGGCCATGGACGAAGATTCCACACTGATTCTGTGCAAGGCCCTGTTCGCCTGCCCTCACGGAGTATTCACCATGAGCAAGGCCATCCCCGGCATTGTCGAGACCTCAAACAACCTTGCAATCGTCAGAATGGAGAACGGAATCCTTGACATCCAGGTGAGCGTGAGAAGCAGCATCGATTCTGCCAAGCACTATCTTGTAAACCGGATCAAGACCATCTTCGAAAGCTTCGGAATCGACTGCACAATCGGAAACGGCTATCCTTCATGGACTCCGGATCCGGATTCGGCTCTGGCTCGCTTCTGTGCTGAGGCCTACGAGAAGCTCACAGGAAAAAAACCTGAGATCACTGCAATCCACGCAGGACTCGAGTGCGGTGTCATCAACAGCAAATGCCCGGGTATGGACAGCGTCTCCATCGGACCTCAGATGTACGACATCCACTCCACGGAGGAGAGGCTTTCGATCAGCTCGTCAAAGCGCACCTATGAATTCGTGAAACACCTTCTGTCCATCATCAGATAGGTTTCAGACGATATTCATCGACCAGCCGGACTTGGCCATCTTGGCAAGTTCGGCTTTTCTTTTATCGAGGTCTGGCATGTGGTTCTGCATCAGGGCCCAGAAGTCCTTCCCGTGTCCGCTGTGGACAAGATGGCAGACCTCGTGGAGGACCGTCATGTCGATCAGGTCCTCCGGTAAGGTGGCGCACATGTAGCTGAGATACAGCCGTTTTTCCAGAGGATAGCAGACACCCCACTTGCCCTTTGCCCTGTTCACTCCGTATTCGGGAACGGGAAGTCCCAGCTCACAACACCAGTGAGGGACACGCTTCTCCATGAAGGAACGGACAGTATCCACATACATGCTTTTGATGGTTTTCTTTACCTCTTTGATGTCCTTTTTCTTGATGGTTATTATGATTTTATCATCAATGATGTCATACTGAGACTTCTTTCCGTCGATTACCAGAATCGTCATCTTCCTGCCGAGATAAGGAATGAAGTCTCCTGTCTCATAGTTGTGGGACGCAACCTTGTCTGCCTGTCGGTTTATCCACGTGGCGCTGTTTGCGACAAACTCGTCAATCTGTCTCTGGCTTATATGGTAAGGAGCGCTTACTACGGGATGGCCGCTCGGATCCAGGTGAACCCTCAGGTTTCTCTGGCCCCTGTTTCTGACCAGTATGTAGTCTATTCCCGCAAAGCTGTGTTCCGTCTTCATGGAATTAAATATACACTTTGTTGAACTCTTTGTATTTAGTCGTTATATTCTTATTAGTCTTTAATTGCACCATATTGTGCAGGTCGGGAGGAACGAGTGAGATCGGAGCATGTCAGTGACACAGTGAACAAGGTTTTTCTGGACAACGGCGATGAGATCATCCTCGTCGGAACCGCTCATGTCTCACAGAACAGCGTGGACGAAGTCCGTGCCGTGATTGAGGAAGAGCAGCCCGACCACATCTGTCTTGAGCTGGACAAGGGCCGCTACGAAAGTAAGACCAAAGAGCAGAGCTATTCGAACATGAATCTGGTCAAGGTCTTCAAGGAAGGAAAGACCTTCCTGGTCCTTGCAAACACAGCCCTTGCCTCCTTCCAGAAGAAAATGGGAAACCAGACCGGCACAGCTCCCGGAGAAGAGATCATCGGAGCCAGCAGGATTGCAGAGGAAAAGGGAATCCCCTACTCGTTCTGCGACAGGGAGATTGCAACCACCCTCAAGCGCGCCTGGGCCAAGAGCAACCTGTGGAACAAGGCAAAGCTGATCAGCACCCTTCTTTCAAGCGCCTTCGACAAGGAGGAGTTCAAACCGGAGGAACTGGAGGAGCTCAAGAAATCCGACACTCTGCAGGAGATGATGAACGAGCTTTCCAAGGAGCTTCCCGGAGCCAAGGAAGCTCTGATCGACGAGCGGGACCGCTACCTTGCAACAAACATCATGCAGGCACCCGGACACAAGAAGGTCGCCGTAATCGGGGCCGGACATGCCAACGGAATCATCAATACCATCGGCAAGCTTGAGAAAGGCGAGCTCTCCACAGACCTCACAGAAATCTCCAAGGTTCCAAAACCTTCAAAGGCTGGAAAGATCATCGGCTGGATGATTCCGGTCATTCTTGTTGCAATCATTGTCCTGGCCGGCGTCTTCAACGGTTTCAATGAGAGCCTGAGGTACTTCGTCATCTGGGCCTGCACCAATGCGGCCACAACAGTTCTGTTCAGCATCCTTTCTCTGGCCCACCCGCTCAACTGGCTTGTTGCTGCGGTCTCCGCACCGATAGCGGTATTGAACCCGGCAATAGGAGTCGGAGTAATAACGGGAATTGTCGAAGCCACTCTCAGAAAGCCAGCCGTAAAGGACTTTGAGAGCCTTTCGGATGACATCTCGTCCTTCAAGGGCTGGTTTAAAAACAAGGTGCTTCACGCCTTCCTGATATTCTTCACCACAAGCCTCGGAAGCATCCTGGGAACATTCGTCCTGTTCCCCATCATGCTGAAGGTGTTCGGCTGAGCCACTTTT
>CADBOI010000087.1 GCA_902796335.1 uncultured Spirochaetales bacterium | reverse complement strand
TGGGACTCTCCGAGCAGAGTATCCGGGCGATTCAGGAAAAAGGATTCGAGACACCCACAGAGATACAGAAGCGCTGTATCCCCGTTCTTCTTAAAGGAAGCGGAGACCTCATCGGCCAGGCGCAGACAGGAACGGGCAAGACAGCCGCCTTCGCCCTGCCCATGATCGAGATGATCTCAAACCTGAACGAGAGTGAAAAATCAGACCTCCCCAAGGCATTGGTCCTGGTTCCCACCAGAGAGCTCTGCATGCAGGTCTGTGACGAGATACAGAGCCTGGCATTCGGGCGCAAGGTCAGCACCGTGGCAATCTACGGCGGAGCCTCATACAACATCCAGTTCAGGAATCTCAAACGGGGCGTGGACATCGTGGTCGGAACACCGGGAAGAATCCAGGACCATCTGGAAAGGAACACGCTCTCTCTTGAGGATATCAAAGTCTGTGTTCTGGACGAGGCAGACGAGATGCTGGACATGGGCTTCATCGAGGACATCGAGAACATCCTTTCCAAGATGCCGGAAAACAGACAGATGCTCTGCTTCTCCGCAACCATGCCTGAGCCGATCCTCAAGCTGGCATCCAGATTCATGAAGGACTATGAACTCATCAAGGTCCAGACCCAGGACATGACAAGCAGCCTCACCAAACAGATCTTCTATGAGCTGTATGAAGAGGACAAGATGGAAGCCCTGATGAGGACAATAGACATGGATCCCAACTTCTACGGACTTGTCTTCTGCAGGACCAAGATCCAGTGCGACGAGATCGGGGCAAAGCTCATCTCCAAGGGCTACAACGCCGAAGCGCTCCACGGAGACCTTTCCCAGACACAGAGGGAACTGATCGTCCACAGAATGCGCGAACATATGATAAGCATCCTTGTCGCAACGGATGTCGCCGCCAGAGGCATAGACATCCCCGAGCTCACCCATGTCATCAACTACTGCCTTCCGGAGGACCCGGAAAGCTACATCCACAGAGTGGGAAGAACAGGACGTGCCGGAAAGGAAGGCCTTGCGGTCTCCTTTGTGACACCGAGGGAATTCAGGAAGCTGGCATTCTTCAAGAAAATCGCCAAGACAGAGATAGAGAAAAGACGGGTTCCGACTGTAGAGGACATCATTGCGGTCAAGAAGAGAATCATCATAGATGATCTGAACCGTATGATATCGGAAGCCGAACAGGGAAGCTGTCCCGAGTCCATGTACTCGCTTGCAAAACTTCTGGCAGAAGGACACCATACAACCAACATAATCGCTGCCTTGCTGAACAATGTGTATGGTAGAGCCACAGATATTTCCAAATACGGAACAATAGAAGACCTCTATGACCGCAGTTCAAGACCCTCCACAAGAAGGCCGGCAAGAAAGCCCGGACGTGAGCTGGACAGGGCAAAACGTGAGCAGAAGGCAAAGGGACAGAAAAAAGGCAAGCGCAAGGCCAACACGAGCAGATTCAAGAGTATTGGAAAATGACGGCCTCCGTTGTATTCTAAAGGCATGGAAACGATTTTCACTAAGATAGAGAAAGGGGACATCCCGAGCGTCAAGGTCTATGAGGACGACATCTGCTTTGTCATCATGGACATCAATCCGGTGAAGAAAGGTCACTGCCTTGTCATCTCAAGGGCACCCTACCCCACCATTTCCAGCTGTCCTGACGAAATCCTCACCCATCTGATCCTTGTTGCCAAAAAGATCGAGACCCGCCAGAGAAAGGTTCTCGGAAACCAGGGTTCCAACATCATAATCAACAGCGATCCGGCCTCAGGACAGGAAGTCCCGCACATCCACGTCCATGTCATCCCACGTTTCGATGGTGACGGAAGAAAGCACTTCCAGGAGCATGACAGCTACGCCGACGGCGAGATGGCCGCCCTTGGAGACAAGCTGAGAATCAGCTGAGGCAGATATGCAGAAGTGTCCTTACTGCGGTGCCGAACTGTCTTCCGCCGTATACTCCTCAACGGAATGTCCGTCCTGCTCCCGTGTCCTGCACAGCTGCAGATGCTGCAGCTTCTACAGCCCTGATGCGCACTACGGGTGCAGGGAGTCGGTCGACGAACCTGTCTGGGACAAGGAAAAGAGCAACCACTGCGACTATTTCCGTCTGACGGACAAGAGCATCGGCTCATCTTCGGATGACGACAAAAGAAAAAAGGCAAGGGAGAACCTTGCCAATCTTTTCAACTTCTGAAACCCGATCAATCAGACATGAGTCTCGTCGTAGAGTTCGGAAAGGACTCTCTTGATCACGGAGTCATCCCTCTTAAGGGTCTTCGATCCCCTTGTGATCTTGCACAGGCTCACTTCCATGTCCTTTGCTATGCGCCTCTGGGGAGTTCCCTTGTACAGTTCCTTGAAGATGTACCAGCGTTTGGCGATGTCTTCACGCTCGGCATCCGTGAACACATCTTCGAACAGACTTCTCATCTCCCTCTTGTCAGTAGTGCTTGAGAAAATCTCGATGATTTCGGAAAGATTGTCTTCCATAAAATGCCTCCGCGTTACTGTACATGGTAACATCTAAGTATCGAGGAATCAATCCTAAGTTTAGTTGAACCGACCTGTCAGAGCAGCGGGGCGACAACCTTGGACAGAAGGGCCGTAAGCTTCTGCGACACCGGTCTGTTCACAAACTCCTTGTAAGTTATCTCCTTGCACAGGTTGAATGTATCGTTGAAATCGTCCTTCACGGCCTGCACGGTCTTTCCTCCGTAGAAGATGGTTCCGCTTTCGAAGTGCAGGAAGAAGGTCCTGAAGTCCATGTTGGCAGTTCCGACAAGTGCTATGTCATCGTCGCTGATGAACATCTTGGCATGCATGAAGCCCGGAACATATTCGTAGATCCTGACACCGCAGGCCAGAAGCGGTCTGTAGTTGGATCTGGTGTGGGCGAACACCGAGGGTTTGTCCGGGATGGACGGAGTTATGATCCTGACATCCACACCGCTTCTTTCAGCCAGCACCAGGGCATTGATCATGGAACTGTCCAGAATCAGATATGGTGTGCTGATCCACACATAACGCTTCGCACTGTTGATTATGCTTATGTACGCATTCTCGGCTATGGAGAACTCGTCCAGCGGGCTGTCTCCGAAGCTCTGGATCAGGCCGTCCGACTGCGCGGTCTCCGTGGGCATGTATGCCGAGAAGTCGCTTACCTGATACTCCTCCGGAGCGGACATGGACCACAGCTGCAGGAACATGAACGTGTAGTTCCACACCCCGTCACCCTTGATCACAAAGCCGTTGTCCTTCCAGTGTCCATGGGAGATCACACGGTTGATGTACTCGTCGGCAATGTTCAGCCCTCCGCTGATGGCCACGTTGCCGTCTATTATGCAGACCTTCCTGTGGTCGCGGTAGTTCAGTTTGGGATTGAGCCTTGGGCGCACCGGATTGAACGCCACGGCACGGATCCCGTATTCCCTCAGCTGCTTGTAGAACTTCTTGGGAACCGAAGTTATGCTTCCCATATCGTCATACATCAGAAGGACTTCGACACCTTCGGAGACCTTACGCTTGAGAATCTCGAGGACCGTGCCCCAGAAGTGTCCGTCCGCGATGATGAAGTATTCCATCAGGATGAACCTGCGCGCCTTCTCAAGCTCCTCGATCATGTGCGGAAAGCACAGGTCCCCTAGAGGATAGTACTGCGTCGAGGTATGTTCGAAGACCTTGCTCTCGCTCAGGCCGCTGACATATCTGGATAGTCTTGCATTGTCCGGAGACAGAACCTTCTCGGGATCGAGCGAACCCGGAAAGGCGTCGATCATATGGATGGACTTGAGCTCATGGTACATCCTCATGCGTTTTTCCTGGGCGATGCCTTTTTTCTTGTAGCCGAAGATCAGATACATGCTGCAGCCAAAGACAGGAAGCACCAGAATCAGGATTATCCACGACATCCGGTACTCAGGGGCATCGTCACGGGAGAAGATCAGGAACGATACGATGATTCCCAGGGCCGTGTTGAGGATGGTGAATCCGAATCTGGATTCGACCAGGGAAAGCATCAGGGCGACCATTCCGATCTGGAGGAAGATGAACAGGAAGGTCCAGAACAACCTTCCCGTTATGAGCTTAAGAAGTCTTCTCATTTATCCTTTTCGTCAAGATCTGTGTTCGGCTCACGGTCATCGTCATCCGAAACAGATGTGTCCGGCATATCCTGGTCCTCGGGCTCTTCGTAAGCACCCATCGAGGCGGCGATAACGACATCCTCGTCATCGAGATCCGTATTGGGCTCGCGGTCATCGTCGTCCACATCCGTGTTCAGGACCTCATCTTCCGAGGCCTCCTCCTTGGCGGCTTTCTTCGGAGCGGCTGGCTTCTTCTCCTGCGGAACGATTACATCGGCGGCATCGGCATCGAACTCGACGGCCTTCTCCAATCCCGCGAACTCCTTTGCGCACGCGACCTCCACGTGATGGTCTTCCATGGCCTTTGCGAATTCCGCCCTGGTTGCCGGATTCTCAAGCCCGAGCATGAGCTTTGATATGTAGTCCTTGCTCACTATGCAGGTCTTGGAGAAGTTCTTGGAAAGGCTCCAGCCCAGGCGGTCGACAGCCTGTGAGATGTCTCCGTAGTGGATGCTCACCTGGGCGCCGTGCAGATAGGCCTCGGGGAATTTGGCATTCCTGTCGTCGATGAGCTCGTCATAAAGCTCCCTGGCCTTCTGCCACTGGCCCATCTGGATCTCGTACCAGCCGCGGTTGTCCATGAGCCCGTTGTTCTCGGTATTGTTCTTCCTGCCCTCGGCGATGGCCTTCTTGGCCGATTTCAGATCCCCGGTCTCCAGGTAGTAGGTCTCCAGGTTGATGGAGAGATTGTCGTCACGGATTCCGGCCTCCCGGAGATCCTCAAGAGTGCTGATGGCCTTGGCGGTTTCACCCAGGCGCCAGTAGCCCATCGAACAGATGATGGCGGCTTTGGGTGCGAATTCGTTAGACTTCGGGTTGAACATGACGGATTCAAGGATCTCCACACCACGTGAGGCGTCGCCGCGCTGGATGTACAGCGAACCGATCTGGACCTTCCTGTCGAAGTCGACACCGGCTTTCAGGGCGCGTTCGAAATTCGCCCAGATCTTCTCGTCGTTGCCCTTCTTGTATGCGACAGCCGCCCTGTAGAAGAAGAGATATCCACGGCGGATGAAAAGAAATACAAGCACGAGAGCCACATCGATGGCGATCTTGATCCTGAAATCGATCTTCAGGAACACGACCAGAACAATTGCGGCCATGAAAGCGAGCGCGATATATGCACCCTTGTTGAACTTTGTCTGCTGAACGTTAGGCATCCTCAACCCCCTCGGCTATGGAGAATTCGCATCCGCAATACTGCTGTCTGTAAAGGCCAAGTTCCTTGGCCATCTCGCAGCTTCTTGCGAATCCGTCCTTTTTCTTGAAATCGATCGGCTCGAAGCCCTCGAAGGCTGAACCGACCTTGAAGATTTTGCTGCTGTTCTTGAACCGGCTCACCGTAAGAGTTGTGGTGAAGCAGTCGATTCCGAGCCTTACAGCCTCTTCATGCGCGCACCTCAGGTTGTACTCGAAGCACTTCAGACATCTGGCACCGCCCTCGGGCTCGTTCTCCAGGCCTTTGACGAACTCGAGCCAGTTTTCGTGGTCGTAATCCTGCCTGATCACCTGAAGTCCGCCGAAATGCCCGGCAACCTTGAGAAGGTTCTGATAGCGGACATCGTTCTCTTCCTGCGGCCATATGTTGCTGTTGCCGTAGACCAGTACGGGATCGTATCCTTCATCGAGCAATCTCTGCAGGCTGCTTGTCGCACAAGGACCGCAGCAGCAGTGGACCAGAATCTTCTTGCGCATGCCCCAATGATACTTTATTACAACGAAATAGACCATATCATATCAGTAACTTGCAAAACCATCTTCCCATCTGTCCCCGAAAAGAGCATACTCAGTTCTGGTTGTGAGGAGAAAGAATGGAGAATTCTGTCCGGATCCGGTCAAACAGCATAACGGAAGGCGTCATCTGGAAGCAGATTCTGCGCTTTTTCTTCCCAATTCTTCTCGGAACCTTTTTCCAGACCCTCTACAACACGGCCGATGCGATTATCGTAGGCAACATGCTGGGCAAGGAAGCCCTGGCCGCAGTCGGAGGCGGAACCGCCACCACAGTGAACCTTCTGATCGGATTCTTCACAGGACTTGCCTCCGGAGCCACGGTCATAATATCCCAGTTCTACGGCGCGGGAGACGAGGAGAAGGTCCACAAAGCCATCCACAACGCCTGGGCAATAGGTCTTTGGGGCGGACTTATCATCTCAGCCATAGGTTATCTCACCAGCAGACCTCTTCTGGTTCTCACAAAGACCCCGACAGAGATCCTTCCGCTTGCAGTCGAGTACATGCACATCTACTTCCTCGGCGGATTCATCGTGGTCATGTACAACATCGGAGCCGGAATCTTCAGGGCCTTCGGCGACAGCAGGAGACCGCTGTACTTCCTGATCGTCGGGTGCCTTTCCAACATAGTCCTGGACTTTGTGATGATCGGAACGCTGAAGATGGGGGTTTCGGGTGCGGCCTGGGCCACGGTGCTCTCGCAGCTGATCTCGCTGCTGCTTGTGATCATCTCGCTCAAACGCCGCAAGGACTGCTGCAAGATGGTCTTCAGTGACATCAGGTTCGAGCCCAGGATGCTGAAGATGACCCTCTACATCGGATTCCCCACAGGTCTTCAGTCGATTCTCTACACCGTCTCCAACCTGATGATCATGACCGCCATTAACATCTTCGGAACCAACACCGTCGCAGCCTGGGCAGCCTACAGCAAGATCGACCAGATCTACTGGATGATCTGCAATTCCATGGGAGTCACTGTTACCACGTTTGTTGGCCAGAACTACGGAGCGGGACTGATCGAGCGCGCAAAGAAAGGCGTGCGTGTCTGCTTTGCAATCTCGATGATATCCACATTCGTGCTCGAGGCCCTTATGGTCGCTTATTCCAAGTACGCCTACATGCTCTTTGTCAGTGATCCGGATGTCATTGCCATCGGTGTGAAGATGATCTACACCATCGTCCCGTTCTTCTTCGTGTACCTGTTCGTCGAGCTCCTCTCCGGAGCCATCAGGGGCACGGGAAAATCCATAGTGGCAACGGTTATCACCGTCTTCGGAATAGTCGGAATCAGAACAATCTGGCTTATTGTCATCCCGCACTTCTTCAAGTCGATCGAGGCCATCCTCGTCTGCTATCCGTTCACCTGGGTCGTCTGCGCCATAGCCTTCATCATCTACTACAAGGTCGGCCACATCTACAGCAGCGGGAGGCTTGAGCAGATATGAACGCCATCCTGCCTTCCGAGCCTGCCAAGGGTTACTGCCTGAAACTGATGGAGGAGCTTGACGGCTCCGAGCTCGGGCGGTCTCTGAAAGAGCCTGGCCAGGGAAGGATGCTGGGCATCCTTGTCTGCACGGATGGAACAGTGCTGAAGGCCTACTCAGGAGAACCAAGTGAGTCCGGCTTACCAACCTGTTCGGATGACTTTGTTCCACCCGTTTTCGACGTCGCGGCCTACCGGAAGATTCTTGCTGACTATGACCGTCTCATCCACACCTCGGAAGACCACAGACTCATATCCAGGCAGTGCTGGGAGCAGCTGAAATCACTTTACAGATTCAATTGCTACGATGGTCTGATTCATGATTTAGATTCAATTTTTCCGGATGCTCCGTCAGGAACAGGCGATTGTTGTGCTCCAAGACTCCTGAGCCGCGCCTATGCCCTTGGCAAGGCTCCGCTGTCGCTTTGCGAGTTCTTCTACGGCTCAGGTTCCTACGGACACAAAAGCTTCAACAACCCCTGCGATGCCAGATGCAAGGGCCTTCTTCCTGCCATCATCGGCCTGGACATCGTCTATCGGGATGATGCGATTGTTGTTGTCAACAAGCCGTCCGGAATGCTCAGCATAGAGGGCAAGGGGGAAGACAAACAGGACTGCATCGCCTCAAGGGTCAGGCGTCTTTTTCATTCATGCATCCAACAGCCGTGCATCC
This sequence comes from uncultured Spirochaetales bacterium, assembly GCA_902796335.1. Taxonomy (GTDB): domain Bacteria; phylum Spirochaetota; class Spirochaetia; order Sphaerochaetales; family Sphaerochaetaceae; genus UBA9732. Next base: position 3,438 of record CADBOI010000087.1, on the reverse strand, counting down.
ACAGGCTGGACCAGAGCACAAGCGGGCTGATGGTTCTGGGACTGACAAAAGAGGCGCATGACAACTTGTCCCGGGATTTCGAGAACCGCCGGGTGCACAAGGAATATGAGGCTCTGGTGGACGGCCTGATTCTTGAGGACTACGGAAAAATCAGTCTTCCCATCAGGCTGGATGTGGACAACCGTCCGCATCAGATTGTCGACTTCTCGCAGGGAAAGGACGCTGTGACGGACTGGGAGAAACTGAGCATAGAGAACCGCTACGGCAGGAAGGTCACAAGACTTCGCCTTCTGCCGGAAACCGGAAGGACACACCAGCTTCGCGTACACTGTGCAGAGGGCCTTCACTGCCCCATACTCGGCGATGCCTTGTACGGCACAGCCCCGGATGGAGAGATAGATCGACTCATGCTCCAGGCACGCGTGCTGGAGTTCACACATCCCATAACCGGGAAGCTGATGCGGTTTGAACTTGAATCGGAATTCTGAAAGCGGGACTGTTCGGCTTTACACGAACGGCCAGCTGCTGAGCAGATAGCCCGGAATCACGACTATTGCAAAGAATGCCCAGCTTATCAGGGTGAATGTTTTGACAAATGCCCATCCCTTGCCGGGATATTCCCTCACGTAGATTCTGTAGTTGATCACCGAAGCCAGCGAGCCGATCAACGAGCAAAGTCCTGCGGTGTCCAGTCCGTAGATCAGTCCGGCATTGTTGGTGGAGAAAGGATAGAGGACGATGGATGCCGGGACATTCGAGATGATCTGGCTGATTCCGATCGCCCACCAGTACTCATAGCCTGCGACAAGCTTTCCAAGCATCACGGAAACCGACGGATGGGTCGAAATCAATGATGAGAACACGAAGAAGCAGAAGAATGTTGCAAGAATAACATAATCCGTCTTGAGCAGGATTGTCCTGTCCAAGAACAGCATGGCAACGACAACAATCAGAAGCGCCACAGGCCAGTATTGGGTCTTTGTTATGATAACAACCATCACAAGTCCGAACAGTGCCAGGTACCATGGCTTTCTGTATGCGTTGTCGCCGTCCTCGGTGATGTTGCCGGTATCGGAGAAACCAATCACCTGGCCCTTCTCCTTCCTGCTCATAATCAGGATGAAGACAATCAGCAGAATTGCAGAAGACACGCAAAGCGGTGCCATATGAAGCATGAACGTTCCGATTCCGACACCGAATCTGCCGTACAGGAAAAGGTTCTGCGGGCTTCCGAACGGCATCAGCAGGGATCCTCTGATTGCCGCAATGTTCTCCATCGAGATCACAGGGAGTATGTACTGCTCCTTGCCGCTTCTTCTGAACAGCATAATCGTAAGCGGGACAAAGATTATCAGCGACACGTCGTTTGTCACGAACATCGATGTGAAGAAGACACAGAACACAAGAAACAACGAAAGGCTCCTGACAGAGCGGAACCTCGTGCTGAAGTTTATCAGCGGCTTGAAGATGTTCTCCCTCTTGAATCCTTCCAGGATGGTGAGCATCATGAACAGCGTTCCCAGGGTCCTCCAGTCGATTTTGCCAAGCAGATCCTTTGTGGGTGGATTGAGAATCATCGCAGCAATCGCGGCAATCAGCGAAAGCAGGAGCATGGGTTCTTTCTTAAGAAATGTCAGTATCTTTTTCATCGCCACCAATAATACTGAGATGGTTCGCGGAACTCAATCGTATTTGTGATTGCCGTTCCCTCTTTCAGACATTATTCTGAGTGTGGTATGCAGGACAGAACAGTTGTTTACTTCACGGACCGCGGGCAGTGGCGCACATGGCTTGCCGAACATTTTGAGACCGAGACCGAGGTCTGGTTCGTTTTTCCAACAATCAGGTCGGGAGAGAAAGGTGTCTCATACAACGATGCGGTTGAGGAAGCCCTCTGCTTCGGATGGATTGACGGCGTGGCCGGAACCCTTGATAAAAACCACCAGCTGAGGCGTTTCACTCCACGCAGGAAAGGAAGCCGCTATTCCCAGCCGAACATCGAACGTCTGGTGCATATGGACGGAAAAGGTCTGATTCATCCGAAAATCCGGCCGTCGGTCGCGCGTGTCCTGAAGACAGCCTTCGTGTATCCCCAGGACATCATGGATGCCATAAAGGATGATGATGCCGCCTGGGCGAACTTCCAGACCTTCCCGGACTCGTACAAAAGAATCCGCATCGCCTACATCGATTCGGCAAGAAAGCGTCCCGAGGAATTCAGAAAGCGTCTGAACAATTTCATAGAGAAGACCCGCCGCAACAAACGGATAGTCGGCTACGGCGGAGTGGAAAAGTATTACAACTAATTGAATTCATCTATGTAGTTTTACTACCGGAGACGGGACTTGGACACGCGGAACCATGTATAGCGACAAATAGACTATCGAATCCTCTATCTTCAAATCATCGCTGTGGAATACATACAGACTACCATATATGTAGTATTTCACTCAAATAGGTTAATAAATCTAACATATTCAAGTACACTTTTAGTACACTGTTTCGGTTCCCGCCTTGACGTACTTCTGTTTGCTGCTGTTAGGTTTCTCAGGGTTTGTCATAACAAGTCTACCGGACTGCAGAAGCGGAACAAGAATATTCTTTCGGAAATACTCTCTGGAGCTGATGCCAGCCTTTTCCTGAATCTCGGATCTTGTTCTCGGCTGAATGCAGAACTCAATCAATTCTTCAACTTGCACACTTGCACACTTGACTTGCTCACTTGCGCTCTCAACTTGCCCACTTGCCACAGTTGAAGTCCCCGGACCAACCTTGGTCATGGAGCCGGTGGTAAGCGGGATGATGATCTCAAAGACATCGCCCTCAATGAACTGCGGATCAGCACCGCTGTAGAGTCTGGTGTATTTGTAGCTGTTGCGCATACCGGAGCCCAGTTCATCTGCCAATCCGATTTCCCTGAACACTTTCGATATTGCGGGATTCTTCGGATACGGCTTGAAGGCATTGATGTTCAGTGCCCCGATCCCATGAGCCCTGTTGCCGTTTTCGACAAGAATACGGTCTCTTTCTATCACCATCTTCGGGATATAACCGCTGCTGTAGTCCCGATGTGCGAGGTAATTGGAGACAATCTCCCTGAGAATTGCATTTCGGGCACTCACTCGTTGGATACCATCCAAAACGAACTGGTCGTTGAGATGCTTCTGCCCGAATTCAATCATCCTGTCATATGAATCAAAGGTACTGATATCTGTTCTCCAAGATTTGGCTATTTCCGGGACTGTGCATTGGCTGCACCTTGCCTGTGCAGCGTCATGCACATGCCAGGCGAGGCACGGGTCCTGCCAAAGCGCCATACGCCTGAAACTTGTGCATAAAGTGCCGATGCATAGGCCACACATCGGTTTATGAACAGTCCCGGAAAGATGTATCTACCATTGGAATATTGGTTAAGCAGGCAGTTTGTTTTTCATTTTG